>QQVI01000148.1 GCA_003388545.1 Actinomycetota bacterium | reverse complement strand
CAAATTCCCGCTCACCTGACATGAAATCCTCCGGCTTACAAGGGCGTAATTCCGCCGCTGTCAGAAAGCTACCCGTTGTGCAGGTCCCGGTCAACGCTTTCTGTGGAAAACTCGCTCGGAGATGGTCAGTCTTCGCCCAGGAAATCTTCGACCGTGACCTCCTCGAGCATCTTGCGAAAGCGGTCGACCTCGGCTTCCTCGGACTCATCCTCGAACTCGACACCGGCATCGTCCATCACCGCCTCGAGTGCGAAAACAGGAGTCCCGGTCCGAGCCGCCAAGGCAATGGCATCCGACGGCCTCGAGGAGATGTGGACCTCTCTCCCACCAGCATCGATCTCGAGGTCTGCAAAGTAGACAGAGTCGCGCATCTCGGTGATCGTGACCCGCGTCGCCAGCGCGCCGACGGCATCGAGAACCGAGCGAAGAAGATCATGTGTCAGAGGCCTGGGCGGAACCACGCCTTCGAGGGCTGTGGCGATGGCGGTCGCCTCGTTGCCACCGATCCAGATCGGCAGGTACCTGGTGCCTTCGGCCTCCTTGAGAAGAACAATGGGCTGATTGGACGGAAGCTCGACACGGACGCCCACTATCTCCATCGCGATGGGGTCGTGATTATCTGCCATACACCGGAGGTTATCACCGACCTCGCAACACCTGAATGAGCTCGGGGCTCAGAAGAGGTCGCGGGCCAGAGTCAATCGGTCTTCCACGAACGCCTCTATGTCGAGAATCGCCCAGAGGGAAGGAAGATTTCTGTAGAGACCTTCCCAGTCCAGCCCATACCCCACGAGAAACTCATCCCCGACTTCGAACCCGCGGTATTCGATCGGCACGTCAGTGACTCTCCGCCTCGTCTTGTCGAGCAGACCCACCGTCGCCACCGAGCTCGCCCCTCGATCGATCATCATCTGTCGAAGCACGTTCAATGTGAGGCCTGTGTCGACTATCTCCTCGACAATGATCACATCCCTGTCGAAGAGGGGCCCTGAGGTGTCCATCGACAAGGAGATCCGGCCGCTCTCGCCAAACCGGTTGAGTGCCAGAAAGTCGATCTCCCCCGGGACCTGGACCTGACGGAGCAGGTCAGCCGAGAAGAGAACTGATCCTGTCAGGACCGAGACAAAGACCGGGTTTCGGCCTTCGTAGTCGGCCGAAATCGCATTGCCCAGTTCGGAGACGCGAGACCGGATCTCGTCCTCAGAGATGACTTCGGCGGCATAGTCGAACGCTCGCATCCTGTCAGCTTCCCCCTCCGCCAAACCAGTAGAGCAGCGATTCCCAGATCGACTCGGGACCTGAGGATGGTTGGATCACAGTCTCCACAACCGGGGGCGGATCTGGCCTCTCCTCTCCTCCCCCGATCGGTGATGGCCTATCGAGCATGAGGCCCTGACCTGCGAGGTGAACGAACGCCTCGGCATCGCGAGCGACGACCAGTGGGGTCGGGTCCACCCGGGGCAACCTGGTCACGTAAGGGTTGCCGGAGCTGAGCATCTCGAAATAGGGCATCGACTCGAAGGCATGATCCAGCAGGAGCTCGGCGTCGGCAAAGTGCGCCCGTCTCCCATCCGATCCGAGGAGGACGACATAGATCCTCCGGCCGTCTCTCTCCGCTGCCGCGACGAACGTGAGGAGAGCCTGGTTGGTGAACCCGGTCTTCACTCCAATCATGCCCGGATAGTCATTGAGCATCAGATTGGTCGATTCAGAGAGTCGAGCGCTTCCATCGGGAGCCGGGGGGAAGGCCATCGCCCTGGTCCCGACCGTCTCCTCGAAGACGGGATGCATCATGGCCACTTTCGTCATCGTGAGAAGGTCATTCGCCGTCGTGTAGTGACCGGGGGCATCGAGGCCATGCGGGTTGGCGAAACTCGTGTTCACGAGTCCCAACTCCGCAGCTCGCTCATTCATCATCGCAACGAACCCCTCAACCGATCCTGCAATGTGCTCCGCCAGAGCAGTAGCGGCATCGTTCGCAGAGTGAATCATCAGCGCCTCAAAGAGAACCTCGACACTCACGGTCTCCCCCGCGACCAGGTCGATCTCCTTCTCTCCGGTCGCAGCGGCGTTTTCTGAGATGGTCACGACATCGGACAGATCGGCATGCTCGAGCACCAAGAGCCCGGTCATGATCTTGGTCACCGAGGCCATGGAGCGCTCCTCGTCAGGTGATCTGGCGTCGATGACCGCTCCTGCCGTCGCGTCATAGAGCACCCAGCTGGCAGCTGTCGGCGTAGGGGTCTCCGGCACCGGCCAGGGGTCGGCGACTTGGACCGGATACGTCAGCGGGGCGGCAAGCGCCGTCGCGCTGCCGCCAAGGATCATCACGAGGATGACTGCCAGGCGGACCAGATGTCTCATGTGGTCAGAAAGCGCCTCAGCTCCCCGCGCAACATCGCCTTGTGCATCGCCTGGACCGAATCATTCGACGCAGTCAGGGTGTCTCTCGCCCGCTCCTGTGCTTCAGCGTTGTTCGCACGCAACAGAGGCTCGACGAGCTGGCGTAGCAACTCGCTCTCCCGGTCGACGGCGAGCTTGACGGCTCTGAGGTGGCGAGCTTCGAGTCCGAGCTCGAGCAGTCTCCGCGCCTCGAGCGCGATCACCCCTGTCTCGGCAGGGAAGACATCCGAGTCCGCCATCGGATTGATCACTTTCGCCTCAATGAGCGCATCCAGCTGCGACTCATCAAGAGACGACCGCTTCAAGACATCGTCGCGGCTCAGCGGCTCCCCGGTCGACTCGATGTTCTTGGATGCAGACCGGGATGGAGCGACCTCCTCCCCACGTTCCCAAAGCGTCAACTTCGACTTGATCACCTTGAGAGGAAGAAAGTGGTCACGCTGCTGTTGGAGAATGAATCGGATTCGGGCTATCTCATCGGGCCCGAACTGCCGGTAACCGCTTGATGTGCGGTCGGGATCGAGCAGGCCCTGTGACTCCAGGAAGCGGATCTTGGAGACAGAGACGTCCGGGAACTCATCCCTCAGTTGGTTGATGACCTCGCCGATGCTGAGCTGATCTGTGTCAGACATCGCCGTGCGCGACGACGAAGTGAAACCGTCCAACCAGGACTTCGTCACCCGGGGTGAGCGCTGAGGCGTCAACGCGTTCCTCATTGACGTACGTGCCGTTCGTCGACCCGCTGTCCTCGACGCGGAGGTCGTCGCCGCTGAGCACGAATCGGCAGTGATGTCGGGAGACAGTGACGTCATTGAGGAAGATGTCGCTCTCTGGATGACGACCCACCGTCGTGTTCCCATCCTTCAAGACAAAGGTCAGGCCCGCCCGGGGGCCTTGCTCGACAACCAGCGCATATCCCTCGAAACCACCGACGTGTGAAGCCTCGTCTCGCGAGAGGGGATGCTCGGCTCTCTCGCCGAGAGGCACGAAGACCACCGTGGGGTCGTTCTCGACCTCCACGTCGCGGTCAGCCTGTTCCTTGCGGCTCTCGTCGTTCATTTCGCCCCCGATGATATAGAGAATCTCCCCTTCAACCTGATTTGGCTACTCGGTCAGCTCCCGGTACGCCGTCGCGTCCAATAACGCCGAATCGTCGAGTTCGCCCTCAGGGTCGATCTCCACCAGCCAACCCTCCTCGTAAGGACTGCTGTTGACCAATTCGGGATTGTCCGCCACCGCCTCGTTCACGGCTGCGATCGTGCCCGCGACCGGGGAGTAGACCTCGCCAACCGACTTCGTCGACTCGACTTCGACGAGAATGTCCTCCTTGGCGACGGACTTGCCGACCTCCGGGATCTCGACGTACACGATGTCCCCGAGCTGATCCTGTGCGTAATCCGTGATGCCCACCCGAAGGCGCCCGTCGATCTGCTTGATCCACTCGTGCTCGTCGGTGTACTTCAGATCTTCGGGGACTTGCATCAACGCTCCTCTACTACCTGGCCGTGGCCGTCAGCCGACTCTAATCGCGATAGCAAAAGGCGCATGTCTCCTATGTACTCGAACATGACGAACCAATAAAGGATCAACCCCAGCGTCCCGAAGAACCAGCCGAGTCCGGCCATGAGAGGTTCGAGAAAGCCGGCTGCCGCCAGGTAGAACGCAGGAATCGCGCCGTACAAGGCGAAAGTAGCGGCCTTGCCGAGGTGACGGACCTCAATCGTGCCCCCTCCCCTGGAGGCTAGATACAAGGCTAGAAGGCCCAACGTCACCTCCCTGACCAACAGCGGAATGCCGATTATCAGCGGAACGACGCCGGCGATCACACCCCCGACCACCGCAGATACGATCATCAGCCGATCGGCGATCGGATCGAGCAGCCTCCCCAGCTCACTCTCCTGCCCCAGCCGTCTCGCCAGGTAGCCGTCGACCCAATCAGTCCATCCGATGATGAAAACGAACCACGCTGCCAGGGCAACGTTGTCGTCCACCAGCAGGACCCACCAGAAGACGCCCACGCCGATCAATCTCACGAAGGAGACGAGATTCGGGATCGTAAGGATGCGATCCGAGCCATTTGCCGGGGTTGACACCCCGGGCAGGGTAGATGGATCGCCTCGAGTCAGCCGTCTTCGCTCGCTATCGCGGAGGCGGCTCGGTCACCAGTCCAAGCGCACCGACGCTTCCCTGAATTCCCCCGAGGCCGGGCGCCGAAGTGAACGAGATTGCGTCCGTCCGGTACACCTCGACGATCTGGCTCGAATAAAGGGGCAGATAGGGAAGGTCGCGCATGACGAGCGCCTCGATCTGCCAGATGAGGTCGAGAGCTTGTTCGGGGCTGCGAGCCGTCTCATAGCGAGCCAGGAGGTCATCCATCTCCTGGCTTTGGTAGCCAGTGTTGTTGGCCGCCGAGCCCGAGCCCAGGAGCTCCCCATAGAACGACGGGAGACCCGGGTTCCCGAGAGACCAACCCAGTATCGCCATGTCATAGCGAAGATTTCCCGCATCGTCCTCCTCGAAAGCCAGGTCGATCACGGTGTCGAAGTCGGTACTGACCGGGATGACTTCAAAACCGAGCATTGCCACCGCTTTTGCAATCTCCTCGGCGTACAACTTTCGGGCAGGGTCATAGGAGTCCCCCGACGTCAGGACGGTCAGGGCCGCTGGCGCAGCGCCGTTGATGAGAAGGCCTTCACCTGGCTCGACGCCGTCGGTGGTCATAACCGGGCGGCTGGTCCAGGTGTATCCGAGGCCTTCGAGATCATCGATCACGTCTTCGAAGGCGGCTGCCCGGTCCTCCACCGGATCGTGAAGAGAGGCGGCCCTCGCCGGGTCGTACCATGCCGTGCTGGAGGCCGGAAGGAGCGTACGTGCCTCGGGAACTCCCGCGACCTCATCAGCCAGCCTGCTCCGATCGACGACAAGGTCAACGGCGCGCCGAAACTCGAGATCGGACATCGGGGCCCGATCGAGATTGAAGCTGAGATACCTGACTCCGAATACGGGGCTGGTCACCACGCCGACGTCTTCGACGTTTTCGAGTGCAGCCCTTTCCCCGTCATCCAGCCCCCGCGGCGACAGGAAGGTGTGCACCCTCCCGGCTACCAGGGCATCCGAGAGAGCGCCCATGCCCTCATACACGTGGTACTCGACGAGATCAGGGGCGTCTCCCCAGTATCCAGGATTCATCTGGCCGACGATTCGGCCGGGCTGGAAGTCAACGATCGAAAGGGGCCCGCTAGCTGGATCATCAAGTCCGGAGAGGCCATAGAGCGTCGCTGATCCGGCGCCATCATCCAGCTTGCCTTCCCAGAAGTGAGCTGCCATCACCGGAGCGGTGCCCACGCCATGGGGCCATACGTCAAGACTGGGAAGCGACGAGAATCGCACCTCGATCCGATATCGATCGAGAGCCGTGACGTCGACGACCTCCTCGGGGAAGACTTTCGCCCACTGGCCGCCCAGCTTCATCGAGCGCACCATGTCGTAGGTGAACTCGAAGTCATCGGCCGTGATGGGCTCTCCATCGCTCCACCGGCTGTCGCCCCGGAGCGTGACCACGACGCGCCATCCGACCTGATCCCATGTAGGGCCCCGAGAAGACGATGCGAGATCGGGTACGAGGCTCTGGGCGGTCGGGTCCAGCTGATAGAGAGAGGCCTTGGTAGGCGCTAGGACATATGCATCCCACACTGTCGGCGACGACCCGAAGTACGACCAGAAGTTGTCGGTGGTGGGCGCGCCGAGGAGCCCGACCTTGTAGACGAAGGGGGTGTCGCGCTCGTTGGAGACCGTTACGGCGACACTGTCCTCTGGAAGGGAAGTTGTAGAGGTGGTCGACTTGTCCGGCACGATCTCGACCGCCGTGGCGTCATCGCCACGTCCTACTTGGATGAAGGCGAACGTCGCGAGGGCAAACACGATGACACTTGCACCGAACGTTCTTACGGCTCTGTTGGGCAATATGAAAGACCTCCCGACTATTGATCGGCAGATCGACCACCCCACTTAACGATGAGGGATGCCAGTGAGTAGGCACTATTGTTTGGGAAGAATCCGGGCTGTGGCGCAGCTTGGTTAGCGCGCCGGTCTGGGGGACCGGAGGTCGGGAGTTCAAATCTCCCCAGCCCGACTCAACGATTAGGGCCCGCCGAGGCGAACGCGAGATCAATGGCGATCGTCGGTGCGGGCCCTCATCATGTCAGCGCCTGGACCACCCACACCACTCCCTGAATGAGCCGCCACCCCAGATATAGGGAGGCCAGCACGACCATCAGCTTGAACAGGAACGGCGTGGGGAAGTCTTCTTCGGGCGGGCCGGGATCTCGTGAGGAGCTCACCCTCTCTCCCGTTTGCGTGCCACGATGTGCACGGGATTCCCGGTGAAATCGAACTCTTGCCGAATCCTGTTCTCGAGGAAGCGCACGTAGTCGTCGCCGAGGTCCCCACCCGAATGAAACAGCACGAAGGTGGGTGGAGCCGTGCCCGCCTGAACGGCATAGTGGATACGAGGTCGTCGACCCTTGCGAACAGGCGGCAGGTGTGCTGCTGTCCAGTCCCTCACGAGTCTGTTGAGCCGACCGGTCCCGACTCTTTGGTATCTCGATTCGAGCACAGCTGCAATGGCCGGGCCGAGCCGGTGCAGCCTGGCACCTGTGGCAGCCGACGTGCGCAACACCGGAGCCCACGAGACGAAGCCAAACCGGTCGGGCAGTGAGCGCTCTGTGAGCTCTCTCTGCTCCTCATCGATTGCGTCCCACTTGTTCAGAACGATGATCAGGCCGGTGCCCGCCTCGACGACCTCACTCGCGATCCTCTGATCCTGATGGGTCACACCATCGATGGCGTCGATCACGAGAATCGCAAGGTCAGCATCCTTCAGCGCTTCCCGTGCCCGCACGACCGCGTAGTAGTCGGCGTCTTCGGTGATCTGGGGCCTGCGACGGATACCAGCGGTGTCAACGAGCGTGTATCGATCACCGTCTATCTCGACGTTCACGTCGATCGGATCCCGCGTCGTGCCTGGTGTCTCGGAGACGATCACCCTCTGCTCCCCCACGAGACGGTTGAGAAGTGTCGACTTGCCC
>QQVI01000077.1:7263-7555 GCA_003388545.1 Actinomycetota bacterium | reverse complement strand
TCGCGATGACAGAGCCAGGGGCTGGGTCGGATCTGGCCGGGATTTCAACCACCGCGATTCGGGATGGCGACCATTACGTGGTGAACGGCTCGAAGACCTTCATCACCAACGGCATCAACTCTGATCTCGTGATCACTGCGGTCAAGACCGACCCGGGCCAGCGACACGCGGGAATGAGCCTCTTGGTCCTCGAAGAGGGCATGGAGGGGTTCACCAGGGGCCGCAATCTGGACAAGATCGGCCTGCATGCCCAAGACACTGCCGAGCTCTTTTTCGACGATCTCGCTGTCCC
>QQVI01000077.1:0-7253 GCA_003388545.1 Actinomycetota bacterium | reverse complement strand
GTCGAATCTGCTCGGAGAAGAGGGTCGGGGCTTCGTTCACCTCGTTGAAAACCTCCCCCAGGAGCGTCTCTCACTGACCGTCGGCTCCCTTGCCCATGCCGAGGCTGCCTTCGACTGGACACTTGATTACATCAAGGAGCGAAAAGCCTTCGGCCAGCCAGTCGGCAGCTTCCAGATCATCAAGCACGCCATGGCGGAGATGAGGACCGAGCTCGATCTCGCTCGCGTCTACGTCGACCGTCAGATCATGGAGCACACAGAGGGTGAGTTGAGTGCAGAGGAGGCCGCCAAGGGCAAGTGGTGGGTGACAGAGCTCGAGAAGAGGGTCATAGACCGCTGCCTGCAGTTCTTCGGTGGCTGGGGCTACATGGAGGAATACCCGATCGCTCGCGCCTATCGAGACGCCCGTGTTCAGACGATCTATGGCGGGACGACCGAGATCATGAAAGAGATCATCGGGAGGTCATTGGGTCTCTGACGGACTTTGAGTTTGCGTTCAAAAACCGTCGGCGGTGAAATGGGCCTGAATCGATTCAACCCTCTTGGAGGACAGAGATGAGTGATCCGATAACGTTCGACGGCCGCGTAGCCGTCGTGACCGGGGCAGGTGGGGGCCTGGGAAAGGGGTACGCCCTCGAGTTGGCCCGACGGGGAGCCCGCGTCGTCGTGAACGATCTCGGCGGAGCGGTCGACGGCAGCGGCTCGTCGAAAGCCGCCGCGGACGTTGTGGTCGACGAGATCACCGAGGCAGGCGGCGAAGCGGTAGCCAACTATGACTCTGTCTCGACGCGGGACGGGGGAGAGGGGATCATCCAGACGGCACTCGACAGCTTCGGCACAGTCGACATCGTCATCAACAATGCAGGGATCCTTCGCGACAAATCCTTCGCCAACATGAGTCTCGACGAGGTGGAGGCAGTTCTCGACGTTCACCTAAAGGGCGCCTTCTACGTCTCGCATCCGGCCTTCAAAGTCATGAAAGAGAAGGGCTATGGCCGGCTCGTCCACACCACTTCGGCCTCAGGGCTGTTCGGCAACTTCGGCCAGGCCAACTACGGCGCGGCCAAGGCCGGCCTCGTCGGTCTCTCCAATGTGCTGGCCATCGAGGGTGCGAAGTACAACATCAAGTCCAATGCCGTGGCCCCTACCGCCAAGACTCGGATGACTGAGGAGCTCCTCGGCCCATTCGCCGACATGTTCGACACCGATCAAGTGACACCGCTGGTGGTGTACCTCTGCTCGGAGGCAAATGAGAACACCCACCAGATCTTCTCCGTTGGGGGTGGCAGGTATGCGCGCATCTTCCTCGGGACGAATCGCGGGTGGTTCGCCGGCCAAGGCGAGGTGCCATCGGTGGAGGACGTTGCCGGGCACATGGACGAGGTCATGGACGTGGCCGAGTACGAGATCCCAATGAACATCAACGACGAATTGACGATGCTCGCCGGAATCCTGGCCGGCTGAACCATGCCGATAGACATCGACAAGACCGTTGGTGCCGTATTCGCTCCAACCACATATGAGTGGTCCGACAAGGACGTGATCCTCTATCACCTGGGCATCGGAGCGGGTGTGCCTCCGACGTCCGAAGCCGAGCTCCGATACACATACGAGGGCGATCTACATGTCCTGCCGAGCTTCGGGACAATCCCACCCTTCTCGACGATGATGAGCCTCGGCACAGTCGAAGGCATGGACATCAACCTCGCTCAGATCCTTCACGGGGAGCAGGCGATAGAGGTCCATCGGCCGATCCCGACTTCCGGGTCCGTCCGCCAGCAGGGGAGGGTGACTGGCGTCTATGACAAAGGCAAAGGAGCGCTTGTCGTCATCGAGATCGTGTCCGCGGATGTCGAGTCAGGTGAGCCCATGTTCACCAACACTTCATCCGTGTTCATCAAGGGAGAAGGGGGGTTCGGGGGCGAGAGTGGGCCGAAGACCCTCACCCCGATCCCGGAGGGCCGGGAGCCGGACTACGTTGTCGAGAGCCCGACGCTTCCCCAACAGGCGCTGCTGTATCGGATGTCGTCTGGCGACCTCAACCCGCTCCACGCCGATCCTGGCTTCGCCATGTTCGCTGGATACGAGCGGCCGATACTGCACGGCTTGTGCACTTACGGTATTTCTCTGAAGGCGGTCGTCGGTTCGGCCCTGAAAGACGATCCGACCACGGTCGGCTCGTACCAGGCTCGCTTCTCGGGCGTCGTCTACCCGGGCGAGACCGTCATCACTAGAGCCTGGGAGGTCGACGACGGAGTGGCAGTGGAGGCAACGACCCAGGAGAGAGGCGAGCCGGTCATCTCGAACGGGCTGGTGAAGCTGAGCTCGAGCGGCTGAGGTCAGTCTTGGATCTCGACAGGTGTCCCGATGGGCGCCAGGGCGTGGATCTGGGTGATCATGTCGTTGGGCAGCCTCACGCAACCCAAAGACGCCGCGTTGCCTATGGAGCCAGGGCGGTTGGTCCCGTGGATGCCGATGATCCCGTCCCCACCGTTGTATTCCGTGATTGTCTCGCTCCGGCCGGACAACCCGAGAGCATGAGGGCCCCAGGGGCTCGTTGGGTTGGACAAGGTGACGGAGTCCGTCACGAAGAAACTGCCCGTCGGAGTTGGATTTCGCGCCGTTCCGGTGGCGACAGGTGTGCGAAGGACTTCCTCGTCCCCGCGGTAGTAGACGAGCTCACGATCGGATAGGTCGACCACGATCTTCCCGTCGACGAGGAAGAGGTCCACGTCTTCGATGCGAATCCAGCCTTGGGAGCCGTTGGGTCGGCCCGGCAGAGATGCCCGGGCCCAACCGTCGGGTGTGGGGTTTCCGATGAGGGTCACCACCGTATTGGTCCCCAGGATGGTCGTGGCCGGCAACGTTCTCAGCGGCGTGGCGTGCGTGGGCGCTTCGTAGACGGCCAGCTCCCCCTTGGCCATGGCGGCGATCGTCACATGTGGAGGGAGCGAGGTTGGATCGAACCCGGCATAGATCTCCGGTGCGGCCACGAGAGGGGCGCTCCTGCTCGTCGTGCTCGTCGTGGTCGCGATCGTCGGAGTGGTCGTCGTGGGCTCGACGGCTAGAGGCTCTGCGCCGGCAACGCCACAAGCAGCGATGAGAGCGCAGAGCGCCGCGAACAGACTGGCCCTTTTCATGCACGTATCGTATCGGTGCCTCTTCCTAGTCTCTGAAGGATGAGGGTCTATGTGACGAGAGCCATCCCGCAGAGGCTCTGCGAGAACATCGCAGAGGTCGGGGAGGTGCAGATCTGGGACGAGGACGTCCCCGTGCCGAGGGAGATACTTCTGGAGAAAGCAGCCGAAGCGACCGGTCTGCTTTGCATGCTCACCGACGAAATCGATTCGGAGCTCCTTGACGCGGCTCCCCGGCTGAGGGTCGTCTCCCAGATGGCCGTGGGCGTCGACAACATCGACGTCCCGTCCTGTCACTCCCGCGGCATCCGGGTAGGGCACACACCGGACGTGCTCACGGAATCGGTCGCCGATCATGCCGTTGCCTTGATGTTGGCCGCGGCCAGGAGGTTTCGAGAAGGGATGGCGGAGGTCGTGGAAGGCAGATGGGGGAGCTGGGACCCCTGGCACCAACTGGGCGTCGATGTACACGGGACCACTCTGGGGATAGTTGGCATGGGTCGGGTCGGCAATGCCGTCGCCACCAGGGCTGCCGCGTTCAACATGGATGTGCTCTATGCAAGCCCCCGCCAGTCCGGGCCATCCTCGGCGCGCCATGTCGCCCTGAGTGAGCTTCTCACCGCCAGCGACCACGTGATGGTGGCTGCGCCGTTGACGCCGGAGACGAGGGGCCTGTTCGGTGTCCGGGAGTTCAGGGCCATGAAGCCGACCGCGACCTTCGTCAACGTCGCCAGAGGCCCGATTGTGAACCAGGCGGCTCTGGCGGAGGCCCTCGACGCAGGCGAGATATTCGGGGCGGCGCTCGACGTCACAGACCCGGAGCCGCTACCACCTGAACATCCGTTGGTCGGCCTCAGAAACTGTCTCATCGTTCCCCACATCGGAAGCGCGACCGTGAGGACCAGGGAGGCGATGGCCGCCCTGGCTACAGAGAATCTCATTGCGGGGCTGCGAGGGGGTCGAATGCCCTCGGAGATCGAGCCCACCACGGCTTAGAAGGCCCATCCTGATTACCCTTCGTTCACCAGTTCACAAGGTCCATGGGAGCCATGCAGATGCCGAACCTTCCTTCCGCGCGCTCTGTCGAGCGGTCGCCTGACAACGACCGGTTTCGCGCGCTTGCCGAAGAACGCATGTCCCGGCTCGTCGAGACCGAATTCGGCAACTTGAACTACACGGCCTTGGTGACGGCGCGGCTCAAGAACTCCACCTTCTTCGTATCAGACGAGGAGATCAGCCAAAACAGGATTTCGCGTGACGAGGCTGCGCAATGGGCCAAGAAGCAGGACGAATACATCGCAGATCGAGAGATGATCCTGGTCGAGGGCTACATTGGCCCTGATCCTGATTTCCGTACCGGTTGCCGGCTATTCATCGAGGCGACACAGCCGAATATCGCCGCAATGCAGAGTCAGCTCTACTTCCCGAAGGACGGGGACTGGTCGCCAGAGTTCACTGTGATCTACACACCGGGTCTGGCTGCGCCGGGAAAGCCCGATGACAGACTCATCACCGTCGATCTCGAGAACTGGACCACGCGCGTCTTTGGCTCGGACTACTTCGGAGAGTCGAAGATGGGCGGCCTGCGCATGTGGAACAAGCTGGTCTACGACAGGGGCGGGCTTGCTTTGCATGCCGGTCTGAAGGTCTTTCCGGCCGGGTCGACGCGATCGGGCCAGGAAGAGTCGATGCTGGTGATCGGTCTTTCGGGGACCGGGAAGACAACGACGACCTTTCGTCAGCAAGCGGGCTCGCTTCCGGTACAGGACGACTTCGTTGCCTTGATGCCTGGGGGTCAGGTGCATACGACCGAGGCCGGTTGCTTCGCCAAGACTTACGGGCTCGATCCTGATGACGAGCCGACGATCTATGGTGGCACCACTCGCCCTGATGCGTGGCTGGAGAACGTCTCAGTCGATGCCAACGGCCGGGTCGACTTCTTCGACACCTCGTATACGGCCAATGGCCGAAGCACGTTTCCTCTGGCCAATATCCGCCACCGCGACCCGAGAGATGTGCCGCAGGCCTCGTATCTCCTGATCCTCAACCGTTCCGACCACATGATCCCGGCTGTGGCCAAGTTGCACCGCTCGCAAATCCCCGCATACTTCATGCTCGGCGAGACGAAAGGGACGTCAGCCGGCGGACTGGCCGAGGCCGGGAAGAGCTTGCGTGTACCCGGTACGAACCCCTTCTTCTTCGAGAACGACGCGTTGCAGGGAAACAGGCTCTTGGCGCTCCTCGCCACTATGCCCGACCTGGACGCCTACGTGCTCAACACCGGTCGGGTCGGGGGAGAGGGCGATGGATCCAAGAAGGTGCGCATACAGGACTCTGCTGCCATTGTGCAGGGGATAGTCGAAGGCTCGATCGATTGGACCGAAGACCCGGACTTCGGCTACCAGGTGGCCGCCTCCGTTCCCGGTGTCGAAGACCAGGAGCTACTCCAGCCCGTGGCGTTGTACACGCGTCAGGACCGTCTCTCTGAATACCGTGAGCTCGTCGACCGGCTGACCAGGGAGCGGACCGATTATCTGGCGCGTTTCGAGAAGCTCGATCCCTCCATCCCAGGGGGGCTGTTTCAGGTTGAATCCTGATCAGGGATGATCGCCAGGACGACTCCCCGCTGTACCCGGATGACTGCCTCAGTCCGTGCGAACCGGTTGCTCACACCCCAGCTCGACCCCGGAGAGAGCGTGTCTTCGTTCAGCTCCCACTTCAAACCACTCGTGGATACGCCCTCGGCCTCTCCTCCCATCGGGATGATGGAGATGAGCCCGCCAGGGTCACCCTGAATTCGTCTTGTGTTCCGGACAACGTGTACAAGTGAGTCGCTGCGCACCCAGTCGATCTCTGGGATTGCTGCCCATCGGTCGTCGCAAATCGTCGTGGCTGCGCCGACTTCGTGATCGAAGCGGCCACCTTCGGCCCCGACCAGCACCACGCGGTGCGGCTGTTCCCTGGCGGCGAGCTCCAGAGCGAGGTCGAGGTCGGTGGCGTCTTTGTCTTCGGGGTGCCTAACCACCGACACCGAAGAGGGGAGCGCATCGAGTGACACTTGATCGGTCACCGAGTCCATATCGCCGACGAGGGTGTTGACCTTCAGCCCCAGCGACTCGGCCACCGAGTAGCCGGAGTCCGCGGCAATGACCATATCGGAATCCGGCAGCTCCTCGATGAGATGGAGAGGGATCGGATCACCGCCGGCAAAAATCAGAATCGTGTCCATTGCGGTCAAAATGACAAAATCGTCTTACGCGCGTTGGCGCGCGTAAGAGCTAACCCTCAAGTAGAGGTCGAGGGTCGTTTCCATCGACATTTGCTTTGTTTCATGAGGAAGGCGGGGGCTCAACGGATCTTCACCTCGATGAGCTTCATGGCATCGCGAAGGGCACGCTCGACATCTTCTGGGCGCTGAGATCGGGCGAAGACGAAGCCAACGTACCGGCCACCTTCAGGGGGCGGGGCGAGACGGTCGCCTGGCCTGGCTGTGATGTCGACACCACTCACCTCGGGAATCTCCCTGACTCGTTCGAGCCCTGCGACCGACATCAGCTCTCCCGCGCTCGGTATGGGGATCATCAAGACCCCGGAAGCCCCACCGGATCGTCTCAGCTCCGGTTTGTCACGGCCGATGGCGTTCCTGAGTATCAGCGTCTCGAGCGAGGTGTCCATCAGGCCGAAGTCGAGACTTCGCGAGCACAACCCCCCGATAGACCGCGCCGCGACCTCGATCACATCGACGCGATCCCCGCTCACGATCATCTCGACATGCACAGGGCCACGTGTCAACCCGAGTGCCCGGATTGACTGAGCAGCGACACGTTCGATCTCTGTTTGAGTCTGTGGAGGCTGGCGTGATGGGGTCACCAGAATCGTCTCCTGGAATCCATCGCCGGAGAGCCCTGGGTCTGGCTTGTCGAAGATCGCCAGAGTTGTCAGCCCTCTGTCCGTGACCATCCCCTCGAGGGCGATTTCGTCTCCATGAATGAGGGTCTCGACCACGATCCGGTCAGCACTGGAGCCCTCAGAGCTCGCGATTGTTCGAGCCCGTTCAATCGCCTGGCGCAACTGACCCGGATGATCAACTCTGATGACCCACTGCCCAGCCGACAG
>QQVI01000181.1 GCA_003388545.1 Actinomycetota bacterium | reverse complement strand
GACAGAGCCGCCGACGTCAGCTATACCGAGGTTCATCCGGCCTTCATCGTCCGGGAACACTCTCAGGCCCCTGATTTTCGATACCGCTGTGTCGACGTCCTCGGGCCCGTCACCCACTGCGATGCCCACGAGCGCCAAGAAGCCAGCGCCAATCGAGGCCACCTCTTCCGTTCCGACGGAAACGCTCGCCGAAGAGACCCGCTGCAGAATGACTCTCATCTGCTGCGATTGTGACACTCAATAGAGTGTGTCGCAGTGACACGCAAGCATCTGAAGAAGAGTGACCACCTTTGGGCACCGGCGGGCGCACATCCGGTCTACCTCCTCGACGTCGCCACAGATCTCGAGGAAAGCCTGCTGCTCGACTGGTTGAAGCGGGAAACGGGATCCACCCCGACCACCCTCCGCATCCGTTCCTCTCGTCGTGGTCGCAAGACCAATGACGATGTCATCGAAGACGCGCCCTCAAAGCCGTCAACGTATCTGATACCGCTCAGGGTCCTTTGGCTCCCTCCTGAGCGGGAGGGCACGAGAAGTGTCCGCTGGTCCGATCTGCTGCGTCTCGGCGACCCCCGCGACCCCCGCTTCCTGCGTGCCCGCCTCATCGCAATGTTTCGGAAGAACCGGATGGCGCTGATCGCGGGAGCAGGCAGATATCTCAGCGATCTCGAGGACGACTACGAACAGTCCGAGTACCACGAGAGCCTCGAGAGCTTCGTGACCCGCAGAGCGTGGCGATCCCTCGACGTCGAAGAGCGCAAGCTGCGAGGCAACCGCTACAAGACGCCGACCTTCGTCGCCGAAGCCATTCTGTCGAGGTCTTCGTTCCGAGAGGATGTGGGTCGAATCGCAATCGAGACGGGCACGACGTATGAGAAGGCGGAGGCAAAAGCGACTGCCTACTTGCATGAGATCGCAGCCGACACCAGCCCGCTGGCTATCGATCTGATAGCCAATGCGATTCACAAGCTCTACAGGCAGGGCTACGGCGAGATCCGCTACGACTCTGCCGAGATTCAGCGTGTCGCGGAGATGGGTCAGGCCAATCCGATCGTGTTCCTACCGTCGCATCGGTCGAATCTCGATCGACTCAGCCTCCAATTCATGTTGTGGGAGAACGATCTCCCTCCAAATCACACCGCGGGCGGCATAAACCTCAACTTCTTCCCGATCGGCCCCCTCCTGAGGCGGACGGGTGTGTTCTTCATTCGCAGGACCTTCCGTGACAACGAGCTCTACAAGATGGTCTTGCAGCACTATCTCGACTACTTGATCGAGAAGCGTTTCAGCCTCGAGTGGTACCTCGAAGGGGGTCGATCGCGTTCGGGGCGACTCCTGCCGCCAAAGCTCGGCTTGCTCAACTACGTCATCGACGCACAGCGCAGGGGCAAGGCAGATGACATCGTCCTCGTCCCCGTGAGCATCGCCTACGACCAGATCCAGGACGTCCCGGACTACGCCCGGGAAGCACGAGGCAAGAGCAAAGAGAGCGAATCGATCAGCTGGCTGGTCCGCTCTGTGCGCTCCCTGAGGCGACGCTACGGCGACATCCACATCACATTTGGCGAGCCGATCTCCACTCGATCGTGGCGAGGCGACACGAGCATCGACGAGCCCACCATCGACGTTCAGAAGCTGGCCTTCGAGGTGATGTATCGCATCAGCCGGGCTACGCCTGCGACGCCTACCGCCATCGTGTCGATCGCATTGCTCGCCGCACGTGGCCAGGCCGCGACTGCCGACGAGCTCTCAGTGCACTGTGCCGACCTTCAGGAATACATAGCGGCCAGAGACATCCCGACCACCGAGCCACTACGGCTGGACGACCCTGGACGGGTGTCACTGGCCCTGCAACGCCTGGCAGAGCATGAGAACGTCTCCTCGCACGAGGCCTTGGGACGCATCGTCTACTGGTGCGAGGACGAGCAGATGATCCGCATCTCCTACTACCGCAACATGATCGTCCACTATTTCATCAACCGGTCGATCGCCGAGCTCGCATTGGCCAAACTGGAGAGCTCCGAAGACATTTCGGTCAACCGATTCAACGAGGTGGCACTCGAGTTGCGTGACCTGCTCAAGTTCGAGTTCTTCTTCCCAGAGAAGGAGGAGTTCATCGAGCTCGTGTCGTCAGATCTCGAAGTCGATGTTCCCGGATGGAAGAACATGCTCCTGACCTCCGGGCCTGGAGATGTGCTGAGCAAGCTGGGACGAAAGATGGCGCCCTGGGCTCTCCTCCCATTCCTCGACGCCTATCAGATCGTTGGAGATGAGTTGGAGAGCCTGGACCACCCCTATGCCGAGGACCGCTTTCTCGAGGATTGCCTGGACCGCGCCATCATGTATCGCATCGAGGACGCAACGATCAGCGGCGAGAGTGCCAGTCAGGTGCTCTTCAAATCGGCGCTGAAGCTGGCAGACAACCGCGGGCTAATCGAGGAGTCTGATGTAGCACCAGAGAGCCTGCGTGAGAGAAGGGCCCAATTCGCAGGTGACATTCGTGACTTCCGCAGACTCGCCGACGAGCTCGGGGCCCGTCACTGACCCGTCGGAGGCTGCTTCGGCTTTTTCGGCAGGAACTTCTCCTTGGCTCTTCGCACCATCTCCTCTGAAGACAGCTGCCTATCAGGCTCGAAGTCGGAGATGTCGAGAGCCTCGATCGCGCCAAGCTCGCCTGCGTCGGGCACGGGCTCGATCGGTGGCAGCTCCGGCACCGGCCGGCTCCGATCTCGCTCACGCCTCTGACCCGACTGCCGGTCCTCTGGCGGGGACGGCATATCGATCGGAGAAGGGGTAGGCCCTCGCTCACTCGAAGGCGTGGTCATCGTGGTGGCGCGATGTGTGCCTTCAGGGGTCGTCGGGGCGACGAAACTGTCGTCCTGGGCGGCCTCCCGGGCCCTTCGTCTCATGATTCGCGCTGCATAGAGAAAGGCGAGAGCCGGGATGAAACCGCCAATGAAGTCGAAGTCCTCCAACCGACCCCCGGATTGGAGACTGCTGAACAGGTCGAAACCGATCACGCCGAACCAGAACAGGCCGATCAGCGTGAAAACGCGACTCAAACAGCCCGTCGCAGCAGCCTGGACGTTGTTCCTGTCTGTCATGTGCTCACCTGGGCCTCTTGCCAATGGCAATGGAGTCTATGACCGACGCCTGGCCGACCGTGGGCTCGGCACAGCAGAACCAACTCTCGCTCGACACGAGCGGATGAGGAGATCACTCGCCGCATCGCGGAGAGCGTGGTGTGCGTGTCCTCTTTGCAGTCGGATGCGGCGGCGGCGATCTGATCGAGCTCCTTCTGCAGCAACTCGGTCTCTGGAGAGGCGAACTCCCAGACCCAGGTGAGGCCGGCCGCATCGAAGTGCCGCAGGTGACGAGCCATCTCCGGCTGGCTCAGCAGTAGCGACCCTTCGGGGACGAGGAGCTTGATCGCCATCTGAACGGGGTCAACGGACGGGGCCAGGTCGTGGGCATCGAGGAATCTCACAATGGACGCGATGTCCTGGGGCGTCGTCCACGGCACAAAAGGCAGCCACGTCGGTCGGAGGTGAATCCCGGCATCATTCATGACGTCGACAGCTTCGGACATGTCGGACACCGTGTGCCCTTTGGCGAGAATCTCAAGTGTGCGATCGTCGACGGTCTCGAACGCGCTGACCGTGAAGAGGACTCCGAGACGCGCCATTTCGGGCCACAAGTCGCGATGCTCGAGAATGTGCTCCACCTTGACCGTGACATCGAAAGTGAGCTCCGGGTAGGAGGCGTGCGCCTCTCGCAGCAGGCCCAACGAGTAGGCGGGCGCATTCAGGAAGTCGGCATCCGTGAACGTGACGTGCTGAGCCCCCAGCGCGACCACCTGTGCAATGTCGCCGAGGACGACGTCGTGTCCGACAACCCGTAGGCGACCGTCGTATACGGCAGGGATGGGACAGTGCTTGCACCGGTGACGACAGCCATGTGAGGCCTCGACAGCGGCGGCGATGCGAGCCTCTCCTTGGTGCTCGAGGCGCGCGTAGGTCTCCAAAGGCGGCAATCCTCGGCGATCCGGCACGAGGAACTCAGACTTCCCGAGACTCACCATCACCGGGCCCGGCTCGGTGCTTCCCAGCGCCCAATCGACCATTGGCGCCTCGTATTCTCCGCAAAAGATCGCGTCGACAACCGAACCATGATTCAGCTCGCTCCCGACATCGGCATAGAGGCCATAGAAGGCGATCGGAAGGTCCGGGCGCAGCTCTTTGACCTTTCTGGCCGCCCCAACAGCCAATCTCATCGCAGTGTGCATCGGCACGGAAAACGCAATTGCATCGATCGTCTTCACTGAGTCGATGTCGAGTTCCTCGACCGACAGGTCGACACACACCGTTTCGATCCCTGCATCCCGCAGCGCCGCTGCAGGAGAGGCGATGTGAACGGGCTGGTGTCCCAGCTCGTACGTAGATACAAGCATCACGGCCATGCCACTGATTCTAAGGACGGGCCTCAGGTAGCCCATGGTCGACTATCGGAGATGCCGATGTAGCCTGAGTGACCGTCATGACCAACTCCGTCGACCGAGCACTCGCAGGGCTCAATTGGAGGGATTACGGCGGCTCGGGACAGACCATGGTGCTGGTCCATGGCCTGGGAGGATCCCTCATCAACTGGGACGCTGTGGGCCCACGACTTGCAAAGGATCGCCGGGTCGTCGCTGCAGACCTGCCGGGCTTCGGCTTCTCCCCGCCTCGCGACAACTACGACCTGAAGACACATGCAGCCGCTGTCGTAGAGTTCATCGACGAGTTCGAGACCCCCGTGGCGCTGATGGGAAACTCCATGGGCGGCCTCATCTGCGAGATGGTGGCGTCCGAGCACCCCGACCTCGTCGAGAGCCTGATCCTTGTTTCGCCGGCCACGCCTCCCCGACTCCCCGACACGCGTCTCCACTGGCCCACGGTGACACGCCTCTTCATCGAAGCGATTCCCGGGGTCGGATACGCCTTCGGTCATGCGATCAAGGCCCGATACACCCCCGAGCAGATCGTCCATCTTGGACTCGAAGCGATTACTCACGACCCCTCCCGCGTGCCACCCCACGTTGTGGAGAGCCTGGTCGACATGGCCGAGCAGCGCGTGCACCTGCCCTGGGCCGTGCCCTCCCTGAACCAAACCGCCTTCGAAATCGCCATGATGTACCGGCGCCCCCGCGACTTCGTCCGGATGATTCGCCGGATCAGAGCCAGAACCCTCGTCGTGCACGGCCTCGGCGACCGGATCGTCTCGCCGACAGCCATCGAGTGGCTCTGCTCGCTTCGTCGCGACTGGGATCTCGCCCAAATGGAGGACACAGGACACACTCCACAGCTCGACGCACCGGTTCGGTTCACGACGATCGTCGACGAGTGGCTGGAGGGCGGAGACGACCGGGATAGCTAGTTGGCAACGTCACTAACCTGAGGGCATGGCAGGCGATCTGGGCCGGACCCTCGACGACGAATACATACACCAGCTACCCGACAGGGATCCTGTTGAGACGCAGGAGTGGCTCGACTCTCTAGACGCCGTGGTGGGAGAATATGGTCCCGACCGGGCCCGCTTTCTCATCGCAAAGCTTCTCGAGCGCGCCCATGAGACGACTGTCGGTGTCCCGGGAGCGGTCCGGACCCCTTACATCAACACGATCCCGCCGGAAGAGGAGCCCGAGTTTCCCGGCGACGAGCACATCGAACGCCGGATCAGACGCTTCATCAGGTGGAACGCCGCCGTGATGGTTATCAAGGCAAACCACCGCGAGAAGGGAATCGGCGGGCACTTGAGCACCTTTGCCTCCTCGGCGACTCTCTATGAGATCGGCTTCAACCACTTCTTCAGGGGGCGCGACGCCGAAGGAGGAGGCGACTACGTCTACTTCCAGGGCCACGCCGCCCCGGGCGTCTATGCCAGGGCATTCCTCGAAGGCCGACTCGACGAGAAGCACCTCGACAACTTCCGCTTCGAGATCGGCGGTCATGGCCTCTCCTCTTATCCCCACCCCCGCCTGATGCCGGAGTTCTGGGAGTTCCCGACGGTGTCCATGGGCATAGGCCCCATCAACTCCATCTACCACGCCCGATTCAACAAATACCTGCACAATCGGGGACTCGACGACACGACGAAGTCGAGGATCTGGTGCTTCCTCGGGGACGGTGAGACCGACGAGCCGGAGACCCTTGGGGCTATCTCTCTCGCCACCCGGGAGGGGCTCGACAACCTGACCTGGGTGATCAATTGCAATCTGCAGCGCCTCGACGGGCCCGTTCGCGGAAACGGCCAAATCATCTCCGAGCTGGAGGCCGTGTTTCGGGGGGCCGGCTGGAATGTCATCAAGGTCATCTGGGGGTCGGGATGGGATCGCCTCCTCGCCAAGGACAAAGACGGGGCACTCGTCAACGTGATGAACAGCACGGTCGATGGTGAGTACCAGCGCTACAAAGCCGAAGACGGCGCCTATGTGCGTGACCACTTCTTCGGGAAAGATCCGCGCACCAAGGAGCTGGTGTCGGACATGAGCGACGACGACATCTGGGCACTGCGACGCGGCGGCCTCGACTTTCGGAAGATCTATGCCGCGTACAAGGTCGCCACGGAGCTCGACAACGGCAAGCCCACCGTGATTCTCGCCAAGACCATCAAAGGCTGGACTCTCGGCCCCGACGTCGAAGGGCGCAACGCAACGCACCAGATCAAAGAGCTGACCAACCAACAGCTCCAGGAGTTGCGCCGGACCCTCCACCTCGAGGACGACATCCCTGCCGAGTCCCTCGAAGGTGACGCCGTCCCCCGCTATTTCCGACCTCAGCCAGGAACGCCAGAGCACAACTATCTCGTGGAGGCGCGCGACCGGTTGGGCGGCTACCTGCCCAAGCGGAACACGACCATCACCAAGCCACTCACCCTGCCGACAGATGAGGACTTCGCCGAGATCTACGCCGGGTCGGGCAAGGTCGAAGCCTCCACCACCACCGCATTCACCCGCCTGCTGCGCAATCTCTCTCGCGCCGAGGGGTTTGGCGACCGAGTCGTCCCCATCGTCCCCGACGAGGCGAGAACCTTCGGGATGGACTCACTGTTCAGGGAGCTCAAGATCTACGCGTCGAAAGGCCAGCTCTACGAGCCAGTCGACGCTTCCATGCTTCTCTCCTACTCGGAGAGCCAGGATGGCCAGATCCTCGAGGAGGGGATCACCGAGGCGGGATCACTCGCTTCTTGGACCGCCGCGGCCACGTCTTACAGCACCCGCGGGATACCGATGGTGCCGTTCTTCATCTTCTACTCGATGTTCGGCTTCCAGCGTGTCGGCGATCTCATCTGGGCTGCCGCCGATGCCCGGGCTCGCGGGTTCCTGCTCGGAGCCACAGCGGGACGGACGACCCTGCAAGGCGAGGGCCTGCAGCATCAGGACGGCCACAGCCTCGTCCTGGCGTCGACGGTGCCTGTATGCCAGGCGTACGACCCGGCATTCGCATACGAGCTGGGCACAATCGTCGAGGATGGGATTCGAAGAATGTAAGGGGAAAACCCCG
>QQVI01000329.1 GCA_003388545.1 Actinomycetota bacterium | reverse complement strand
ACCTAGAGAGAGGAAGGACAAATGCGTAAGACGATGATTTCTATTTTGGTTGTGGCACTACTGGTTGCGGCCTGCGGGGGAGCTGAAGCCGATGGAGACGCCACAACGACCTCTCAGGCGCCCACGAGTGACACACAGGCTCCAGACCAGAACGACGACACCTCAGAGCAGGAACCGGAGAGCAGCGACCAGTCTTCGGAGCAACAGCAGCCGGCCGGTGTGGACGGTTCCATCACGATCGATGGAGAGGAGTTCGGGGTTGCTCAGGTGATTCGCTGTGAGCCGTACGACGGCCCGGGGTCCCAGCCCAACGATGCAGATCTCGATCTCGTGGCGGAGAGCACCGGGGGCCAGTATGTGAGCATCGTCGTCTCACACTCTGACGGATACACCGCCACCCAGGAGATCTTTCCTCAGCAGACCCAAGAGGGTCGGGTCAACCTGTTCGGAGATGGGGGTCAGGAGCAATACGTCGCTTTCGCCTCACACGACGTCGACGACAATTGGTATCTGAATTTCAAGCCCACCCTGGGGGACCAGGAAGGAGAGAGCCCGCTCGCCTCGGCACCTTTCTCCATAGGTGACCGGATAGTCGGATCAATGCCGCTCGTAATGGACTTCCCAACCGAAGGCGGAGGGGAGTTGGAGCTGAGCTTCGACCTACCGGTTCCATCCCAGATCATCGAGTGCTGAGATCGAGTTCAGCTGGTCAGCCGGGTCGTCTCTGAGAGGCGGCCCGGCGCCGTGGGACCCTGTCCGGCGGTCAGATTCGAGAGATGAGCCAACTCCACAGCCTGCGCGGGCGGATTCGACGTGATCCGGTGAGCACACGACCAAATCGCGACTCGATGCCACGACCCGCCTCGAGCACAACGCCACGGGAATCGTGGATGAGCAACTCGAGCCCGGCCGCCTCGAGCAGCGCTCCCATCTGCCGCCGCTGATCGCGGTTCAGGCGCGAGACGCCGACGAGGTCGGTGAGGCTTTCGAGCTGCCAGTGAAGTGAGTTGCCCGCCGCCTCCAGTCGGGTGAGGGACCCGGTTGGGGAGACGGCAGTCAACTCGCCTTCGATTTGAAGCCTGTCAGGAAGACTCACGGCTCAGCTCGCGGTCACTCGTGGTGATGCGAAGCGTGCCATTCAGGCTCCACTGAGCGGCCGGCGCCGATGATCCGGTCTCCCGGGGGACACCGATTTCCATGTTGATGAACTGGTAGTTGATCGCAGCCTCGCGGCCGGTGAGGTAGGACCACATGCTCTCTCCGAGGTCGGTCCAGGTGGTGACGGTCTGCTCGTCCATTGTTGTCTCCTTGCACTACGGGACGGTCAATGGAGGTTCGGGGCGAGCCCGCTGGCCGGATGAGAGAACCTTTGTGGCGCAGGCCAACAACTTCAGATATTGAGGACGCAGGCCGATTGGACTCAGTGAGCCTCGGCTGGCCCGGTGATTGAGTGACAAACGATAGGGAACGAAATCCGACGAGTGAGGAGATGGTTCGCCGCGCCCGCGAGCGTCTCAGCGGGAAGTCTCCCGTGGAGTCTCCCATCGAGGGGGCCTCTGCACGTCAGATCGAGGACGGACCGGTCGAAGTCGACGAGGTTTTCGAGCCGCCCATGCCTCCGGCCCACTCGCAGTCGTCGCCCCCCTTTCGGGATCAGGAGGCCGGGAGGGACCCAACGAGATCCACTGTCTCCACACCGCCGGTTCTCCCAAGGACCGAATCAAGGCGCTCCGGTTGGCTCACCCGCATCCCCGTCGGGTGGCTGATCGCCGGGTTGATCTTCGCCGGCGGGTCGATGTATGAGTTGTTCACGTCAGCCGATCGCGACGAGTCCGGGATTGTCGTCGGCGCCGGTGACGTAGCCTCGGAAGACCTCCAGGTAGGGGACTGCCTGCTCCTGCCCGACGAGGTCGCCGAGGATGGCTCCTTCGAGTTCGAGAGCCTTCGTGCGGTCCCGTGCAACGAGCCTCATGACCTGGAGGTATTCGGCCGGGTTCGAGCCCTGCCTGGTCCCTATCCGGGGGAGGTCGCCCTGTCGGACTATGGCCAGCAGGAGTGCGCAGCCATGTTCGAGAGTTATGTGGGCCTCCCCGTCGAGCACGAGGCTCGACTCATCTATTCCACCTCCTACCCGCTCGCCGAAAGCTGGACCGCCGGGGACCGCATGCTGGACTGCATGCTGCAGACCTGGGACGGTTCGCCCCTGACGGGGTCACAGGAAGGGCAGGGCCTCCTTGGACTGGGCGGTCTGACCGAAGGCAATTGCTACGACTACACAGAAGCCGAAAGCTATGTGTCGTTCGTCCAGGTCGTCTGTGGCGAGCCGCACATGTTGCAGCTCTTCGCGACCAGCGAACTTCCTCATGACGGTCTGTCCGAGTTTCCGGGAGACGTCTATTTGGATGAGGTCGGCGCGGATGTCTGCAACGAGAGATTCGATGCCCTCGTTGCCCCCGAAGGGGCGGAACAGGAGGTCGACTACTTCTGGATAGCTCCCGATTCTTCGACCTGGGGCGCCGGGGACAGGCTCATCCAATGCCACCTGTTCAACGTCAACGACCTCTACTTGGTCGGGGAGTACGTCGCAAGGATCCAGCCCTAGCCCGACTCGAACGTATCGACGAGCAGCGATTGCCCGGCTACACCGAGCCAGCCGGCCTCGTCGGCAAGTCGGCTTGTAGCCATACCCGTCCCGGTCTCGTGTAGTTGGCTTTCCGAGTCGAGGAACACCCAGTCGCCTTGTGGAGGGCGGGCCATCCTGATCGTGAGGTCAGGGTTGATGAAGAGCCAACTTCTCACATCGCCGGCCAGATTGGAAACGCCGTTGCCGAAGTCGGCAGCCGCGGCCACCCGTTCGACAGGTGTCGTCTCTTCTCCTTCGAGCAACGGCACCCTGAGCCTTATCCAGGCCTTTCCCGGCCCGGCTTGCGAGAAGTCACCCTCGATCATCTGAATTTCCACCGCTTCGGTGGCGTAGGCCCCGGCGTTGGAGAAGAAGGTCGCCGGGTTGCCCTCTTCCGGTCCTGGTATCGCCTCGCCGGAGCGGCTGATCGAGGGGATTTGGACACTCCCTTTGCGGATCTTCAGCCCAACCGCTGTGGCAACCACTTGGCCATCGTGTGAGATCGAGGCGGACACCAGCTGGACTTTGCGGCCTGGTCTCGTGACCTCGGCCGCTACCGCCAGGGGCTTCAGTGGCACCGGGCGGACCAATTCGATGGAAAGGCGAGCGATGACCATCTCGCTCTCCGACGGGGCCTGCTCGATCGCTCGGGCCAAGAGCGCGGCCGGCGGCCCACCATGTTGGGCGTCGGGAGACCACGGCCCCTCGGTGAGAGGACCGGGTAGGTAGTTGTCGCCGTCCCGATGAAAGAGGGCATCTGGCATGGGGGGACCCTATACGACACGGGACATTCAAACGGAGTAGGCCGGTAGGGCTAGCTTCGACGGAACACAGCACGATCTATGAGCACCGAAGAGCAAAGCAACGATCACGAGACTGGCGACGCAATACCCGACGTCGATCCGCTGACCGCGCCCCTGGGAGCCCAGTTCGTGATTCAGCAGCACCACGCCACGGCCCTCCACCATGACTTCCGATTGGAGATGCTGAATCCTGAGCGGCCGGTCCTGGTCTCGTGGGCGATTCCCAAAGGGTTACCGCTCGAGCGCGGCCTGAGGCACCTGGCCATCAGGACCCCGGACCATTCGATGGAGCATGCAACATTCTCCGGGAGGATCCCCGAGGACGAATACGGCGGTGGGGAAGTCCGGATCTTCGACGAAGGCACCTACGAGCTGGTCGAGCGCACAGACGACAAGCTCACATTTCGCCTCGAGGGCCGTCGCCTTCAGGGTGTGTGGCACTTGATTCACACCGGTGAGAAGTCGGGGAGGGATCAATGGCTCGCCCTCCTCTCCGAGGACCTTCGACCGAAGGGCGAGGCGCCGCCAACTGCCAATCCCATGCTTGCCACTCTCACCGGCGGGGCATTCGACGATCCCGACTGGTTATTCGAGCCGAAGTGGGACGGGATTCGTGCGATCGCCAGATGTGCCGGAGAGACGAAGCTCATCTCGCGCAACGACCGGGATGTCACGGTCGCCTACCCGGAGCTTCGCGACCTACACCGACAGGTAGTGGCGACCGAGGCGATGCTGGACGGCGAGATCGTTGCCTTCGACGAGGGGGTCCCTTCTTTTCAGCGACTCCAACAGAGGATGCACCTGAGGGACGATCGCCGGATCGAGCAAATCAAAGACCGGATTCCTGTCGTCTACATCGCCTTTGACATCTTGTCCATCGATGGCAGAGACCTGACCTCCCTTCCCCTGGTCGAGCGGAGGCAGATCCTCGAGGAGGCGGTGGTGCCATCCGAGCAACTCCAGGTCTCTCCGATCACGGATGGAGATGGGCTTGCGCTGTTCAAGGCGGCTGCCGACCAGGGCCTCGAGGGGATCATGGCCAAGAGGAAGTCGTCGAGGTACCAACCGGGCTCCCGGTCGAAGGACTGGCTGAAGGTGAAGGTCACATTCGATGCCGATGTGGTGATCGTCGGATGGACCGAGGGGGAGGGGCGACGCTCCGGGAGCATCGGCTCGCTCGTCATGGCGGTGTACGACGGTGACGACCTGCGCTACGTCGGCAACGTTGGCACTGGCTTCAACGAAAGGTCGTTGAAAGAGGCAAGGGATAGGTTGACCAGCCTCGAGACGATTGACCCGCCATTCCCCACCGAAGTCAGGTCGTCGCGTCCTGAGCTCAAGAGGGCGAATTGGGTGGAGCCAGCACTCGTGGCCCGGGTCGAGCACCGCCAGCTCACCTCGGCTGGGCGGTTACGGGCACCATCGTTTCAAGGCTTCAGGGAGGACAAGTCACCCCGGGAGTGCACTTGGGAGCAGCTGGAGGCCGAAGCCAGCGCCGTGAATTGAAGCGGGATCTTCGGGAGTCTCAGTTGAGTCGTTTCATGCCGGCGACGATCCGGTCCCGCTCGTCGGCGCACTTCTGACAGATCGGCAAACCTTCGTAGTCTCGAGTGGGAACCCACACCTTTCCGCACAGAGCCTTGATTGGGTCTCCCGTTAGATAGCCGCGCATCTGATCGTCCTTCATCACGATGTGTGCCACTTCGTCGGAGTCCCCTTGACTGGTTCGAGGCTCACGACGGTGGATCGTTTGTGAGTCGGATTCGGCCATATCACCACGTTAGATGCCGGGAGGCCGGGTGGTCATCCGCCAGAGGTGCCCGGGACGAACCAGGGGCATGCTCGATCAACTCAAGATCGATGGGGCTCCGACCGGTGCGTTGGCCGTGGAGGAGCCACCGCCGGGCCGCAAGCCGATCATGCGCCAGCGCTGGGAAGACGTCTCCTTCCTGCATTGGCCGGTGGATCCCGCTCGAGTCTCAGAGCTGATTCCCCCGGGCCTCGATGTCGACACCCACGGAGGCCGGGCCTGGGTTGGACTGGTCCCGTTTCGGATGGTCGGTATCGGCGCGCGCAAAGGCCCGAGCATCCCCTACCTCGGCACTTTTCCGGAGACCAACGTTCGCACCTACGTGATCGGGCCGGATGGGCCGGGCGTCTGGTTCCATTCCCTCGAGGCCTCTCGTCTCCTTCCCGTCGCTGTCGCCAGACTCGGCTATCGACTCCCTTACTTCTTCGCGTCGATGCAGTACGAGCGGATCGGGGACACCCACGTCTACTCCACCAGGAGACGCTGGCCCGGGCCTCGCGGTGTGGGCGGCGAGATGAGAGTGCGGCCGGGAAGGGCGATCACACACCATTCCCCATTTGAGCGTTTCCTGACCGCCAGGTGGCGTCTATATACCCGTCTGCGTGGTCGTATCTACTCGGCCGAAATCAGACACGATCCCTGGCCCCTGCAGCGTGTGGAGGCGGCCAACTACGACATGAGTCTGCTGGGGGCGGCGGGGTACCGGGTGCGCGGCGCGCCCCACGTCATGTACTCACCGGGAGTGGACGTGACCGTCTACACGCCGAGACTGGTGTCGGGAGTTCTCAGTCCTTCTTGAAGTGAGGCATCACTTCTTCAGCGAAGAGTTGTAATAGCTCCTCGAATCGGTCGAACTGACCTCTGAGATCTACTACGAAGTGGTCCAGCCCGCGCTCGTCGAAGTCGCCGACACGGTCGGTGATCTCTTTCGTGTCCCCGGCAACCACTATGCCGCGAAGGTCTTCAATCGTCTGGAACCCCCCAGGGGGCTTCTTCCACCACTTACTGCCTTCGGAAGCCGTAGCGAATGCTTGGACATCGAGGCCGTCGATTGCCTCCTCCGTGGTATCCCCCATTTGTAACCGGGGGATGATTCCGATGACACATGGGTCGCGTTCTAGCTCGGCTTCCAGGCCGCGGAGATAGGCGAGACGATCGTCGAACGTGGCGAGCGGTGTCCCTCCGGGTAGCCAGCCATCGCACAACGACACGGACCTACGGACCGAGGCCCGGGTTGTCCCGCCATACCAAATCGGCATCCCTGCATTGGGATAGGGGTGCAGTTCGACATTCCCGGTCGTGAATACCTCACCCTTGAAGTCGACCTTGCCGGTCTGGAACAGGCTCCGCCAGATTTCGATCGTCTCTTCGGCAATCGCAGCCTTCTGGTCGGCATCGAGGCCCGAGGCCTCGAGTTCGTCCGCATTGTGTCCCGCTCCGATCCCGGCCAGTACCCGCCCCTCCCCGGCGATGAACTCCAAGGACATCAGCTCCTTGGCAGATTTCAACGGCCAGCGGATCGGGATGAGAACTGCCGTGCCCAGGATGATCTCCTCGGTTACCGAAGCGGCTGCCGCCAGAGAGATCGTGGCGTCCAGGAACGTTCGGTCGCCCTTCTCGTGTTCGTGGGGAGTCCAGAGCAAGTGATCGCGCACCCAGATGGCGTCGTAGCCGAGGCGCTCGGCCAACTTCGACCCCTCGACGACGCGCTCGGGTGATGCGTGGCGCCCGAAGTGAGGCATCAGCACCCCGAAGGTCATTCCCTTGTCACTCCTTCGCAGGGTGTCGTGAACTCTCCACTCCGCCCGCAGTTCGACTTCCTTGGTCATTGGTCTGATAGCTCCCATTGGTTGAAAATATTCTGAATTCGGTTCATCCCGGCAGTGATCGCCACCGCAAGGGCTGCGATGAAGATGATCGGCACGAACATCTCCGCCATCTGGAACCGGTCGGCGAACTCAATCACGAGCCCACCAAGCCCCGTGATGACTGCGATGATCTCTGCGCCGATGATCCCCACGAGCGCACCAGAGAGGCCGATCCGCAGCCCGGCGAAGATCAAAGGCAAGGCACCTGGGAAGATGATCGACGACGCGACCTTGCGCCGTGATGCAGCGAACGATCGGCCCACGTCGATGAGCTCAGGGTCGACGTTCTTGACACCGGTCATTGTGTTGTAAATGATCGGGAACACCGAGGCGAGAATGACGAGAACCACCCTCAGGAGATCGCCGATTCCGAACCACATGACCAAGACAGGGATTAGAGCAATGGACGGCAGTGCATACATGAGGGCGACGTAGGGGTCGAGCACATACTCGGCCAGCCTGGATCGACCCATGAGCAGCCCGATG
>QQVI01000200.1 GCA_003388545.1 Actinomycetota bacterium | reverse complement strand
CCCGGTGCGCAGGCGGTTCTGGGCAACACCCGAGATTCGGGCGATCTGGAACACGTCTATCGCCCAACGGTCTTGGTCGGTGTCGAGCTCGTCGGGCCCGGTCTCCCGATAGCCATCGAGGAAGTCTCCCTGTGCGCGTTGCAGCCGCACCATGCCATCACCGGACCGCAATGCCCGCTCACCCAACAATGCTCGATGCAATTCCATGAAGAAAGACCCCAGGTCGCGATGCACGTAGTCGTACTTCTTGACATGTGGCGGATCGAGCAGGACAAGCACCTCGCGGTCGACCAGAAGGAAATCGTTCGGAGAGAATCGGTAACCGCGTGACCTCGTCAGCCCAGGCTCGATCTTGGACAGGGCTCTCCCGCTCAAACCGGAACGTCGTGCCGCGGATGCGAGCTCGTCGCGAGCTGCCCGATCCGCCTCGGGATCGTGGGGCACCTCCTCCGACGAGTGATAAGCCCCGATCGCCTGGCCACACAACGAAAGCACGGCAGCCCGCCGAGCTTCGTCGAGATCAGGAACCGCCTCGAACAAAGGCTCTCCTCTCAGGTAGTCGAGAGCAAGAGCGGGCGGATCGGTTGACACCCCCAGGACTCCGGGCATCACGACTTTCCCGGATGGCAGATCACTCAGGAGATCACGAACCCTCTCTGTCTCATCGGCCACGTATTCGGCTAGATCGCCCGGCCAATTGCTTCCCAGCTTGAGTGCTACCTGGTCCGAGCCCGCCGACAGCAAGAAGAAGCGGGCTGAGAAGCTCGGCCACTCCTCCGAGACGACCCAGTCGCGTTGATCAGTGAGTGGCCCTCGCCGTCGCTGCATGGAGTTGACGATCGAGCGGACCCATTCCGGGCTATTCGATGAGGAGCTCATCGTGCCACCGATACGAGCAGATCCATCATCTCCGACGATCGATCCTCGAGAAGGAAGTGGCCCTCGAATCGCTTTCTGGTGCCGCTCGAAAGTGCGGCAGCATGATCGGGATCCGCGAGAACTCTCTCCAGCTCCAGGGCGAGCGCGTCGGCATCGCCAGGCGGCACGACGATACCGCTGGTCCCGTCTTCACCGATGACCTCTCTCGTAGCGGGAAGATCGGAGGTGATGATTGGCAGCTCGAGGGCCAAAGCCTCGATGAGCACCCCTCCGAGGCCCTCCCACAACGATGGGAACACGAAGACATCGGCGGCTGCCATGAGGTCTGCAACATCCCCGCGATGTCCGAGGAATGCGACCCGATCCGACACGCCGAGCTCCTGTGCTCGCGATCGCAGGTCGGCAGTGGCGTTGCCGTCGCGCCCGGCGATCACCAGGATCGCACCAGGCCTCTTTGCGGCCAGCCGCGCAAACGCCTCGATCAAGAACACCTGGCCCTTCTGATACTCGTGCCGTCCCACAGTGAGGACGATCTCGGATTCTTCCATGCCCAGCTCGTCTCTGACACGAGCTCTTCGGTCGGGAGTCCTCCTCCCCAGCCGTTCGGGATCGCGACCTCGCCTGACGACTGTCACTTTCGCGGGATCCAGCCGAAGACTGGCCACCGCAGAGGCCTTCACGGCTTCGGAGACAGCATGAAAGTGATCGGTGAAGTGTCGTGCGGTGAACCCGTCCAGTGCTTTCACCGCGGCCAGCTTCGCCTTGGAGAGGTTCTCATCGTGAGCCACTCGCCGCTCGTCGTATGTCGTGTTGGCCAGCGTGGAGATCACGGGCACCCCGGTGGCCACGGCAGCGAGCCGCCCCACTATGTCAGCATCGAAGAGGGCCGTGTGCAGGAGGCTCGGCTTCTCCCTTCGGAGGAGGGCTCTCACCTCCCGAACCCTGCCGGCCAGGTTCCGGGACCGGACGAATCTGAGGTCGTGACCCTTGTCGATCACTTCCTGTTGGAAACCGATCTCCCGGTCGTTCAGGACCAGGACGATCGGGTGGATCCCACGCTCTTCCAACGGAGGTAGCAACTCGACCAGGGACCGTTCGGCCCCACCGGGGATCAGCGAGTTGATCAAGAACACGTAGGTGGCGGCGTCACCGGGCATCGCTCAAATACCCTGGTAACCGCTGATCCGTCTGCGGACCTTCTCCTCGAGAACCATCCCGCTGGTCATCTTGCGTTTGAAGAAGAGCTTGGTGTCGGAAAGCTGGATGGGGACGCGATGGATCAGATGAGGGTCTGTCGCCGCCGTGACGGCGGGCCCCCCACCGAGAGTTGCAGTGCGATAGCGGTCGGCGACGAGGGGATGCGCTGCCTCGGACCAATAGCCGTACGGGTAGCAGAAGTGCTCCGATTTGATGCCCAGATTCCGCATGATGAGCGCGTCGGACTCCTCGAGCTCCCGTTCGATCTCACTATGCGACAGTCGTCTCAGGTCAGGATGAGTGTGCGTGTGAGAGCCAATGGTGGCTCCCGCGCCGGCCATAGACGTCAACTGCTGCCAGGAGAGAGGGGCGTCACGACCCTCCTCATCTTCTCCCCGGCCCGCCTCGACCGGCCCGGTCGTCACGTAAACGAGAAACGGGACCTCAGCCTCCCTGAGCAGCGGGAAGGCCTGCTCGTATACATCGCGGTAGCCGTCGTCAAAGGTGAGGACGAACAGCTTGTGCGATTCGGGTTCGCCCGCCCTCTCGAGCGCCTCATCGAGCGTGACTATCGATCCGTTGTCGAGCAACCAGCCCAGCTGATACTCGAATGCCTCTCTGGAAACCTCCATTTGCCTGCCCATGCCGGCGGCAATCTGGTGGTAGATGAGAATGCGTGGACCGGGCCTCGGCGTGAATGGGAAGTCCGCCACGGCGAACACCCACTTCGAGGCGTGCCTCAGCCCCGCCTTCAGCGTTCCGCTCGCAGCCATCCGAGATCCACGTCGATCATCTCTCGCAAGGCACGATTCGAACCGGCGAATCTCTGCTCCACCGTGTCCTTCAGGTTCGCCGGGACCGCATCGTGGCCCTCCACTCCTGGCTTGAGATAGCTGTAGTTGCGGAACTCCGGAGGCGAGAATCTCGGGGCGCCGACAAAATCGAGGATTCGCTGCAGGACGCGATCCGGATCTTCGAAGAACTCCTCGCTCTCGAGGATCAGGAATCGGTCACGCGGATATACGGCGAACCACCGCTTGAGTTGCTCGGCGTAGTCGCCTCGCGCTTGATAGGAGAACCGCCGAAACGAGGTTGCCCGTGTCATCGGGTCAATCGTCATCTCGCCGATGTCAGGCGTGATGCGTGACTCCTCCAATTCGAGGGCACGCTCGAACGTCTCTGGCTCATGTCCGAGCCGCACGTTGTGGTGATACTGCGACAGCGCCCTCTCTCCCGGCTCACGCAGGAGCACGATGATCTTCGCTTCGGGAAGCAGGTCGCGGCAGCGTTCCGGCGCCCTCGGATCGAGCAGGTAATCGGGAGTGGCCTCGAAAGTGAGGAGCTTCCTGCCGAATAGGGCCGAGAGCTTCCGCCTCAGCTCCAGGGGGAAATGGGCCCGATACCAGCGCACACCATGGCCGTAGTTGGCCGAGAAGTACTCAGTCTCCTTCCGCAAGGAGGGTGATATCGACGGGTGCTGGCCCAGGTATCGGTACAGGGAGCTGGTTCCGCCACGCTGGCACCCGATGATCACGAAGTCTGGGACCACGCGCCAGGGCGCGGTGAGCTCGCGGAGGCGATGGCGGGCCTTCACGAGCCATCGCCTCACGCCGATTGGGACGAGTGGTTTCAGCCCGTCCCTCACCTTTTGCAGGACTGCGCGCAAAGTCACGTTCCTGAGGTCATCGAAGACTGCTCAGGCGACCTTAAGTACGCTCTGACTGCTCCGACGACTGGAGCATCGCGCTCTCCTCGACCGAGTAGTTCTCGAGCGAGCGGATACGGTCGAGGCTCGCCTCATTGGTCCTCTCCCCGCCGATTCTCCTGATCTTGGAGGTCTGGCGTCGCTGACCCTCGACCAGCTCGCCCTCATCGGTCATTGCGACGGGCCGGCGACTGCGATCGACGCTGCTTTCGGGGACCAGGATGGCCGCACCGACGAGCTGCACGTGGCCAGCGTCCCTCTTGATGGCGAGCGAGTTGACCTCGGACACCCGCGTCTTGCCCCGTGTGCACACGATGACCTGCTGCTGCAGGTAGGCGTCCACCCCGGCGCCGGAGTTCACGGTCGTCGTGGGCTGAATGATCAGGACGATGTCGTAGCGATCCCGAGCCTGGTTGAGAAGCTCGGTCAGAGGCCGGCCGGCAAGTATGTCTGCCGGGTCGATCACGTCCGAGTCTGCAGTCAGGACATCCAGGCCCTGACCGCGGCGCTCAGCCGAGGCAATTGCTCCGGCGGCCTTCTCCCGAATGACGGCCTCGTCCGACCCGACCGAGTCGAACAACTCTCGCAGCCCGCTCCGGTCCCGCTGAGGGCCGATCATGCTCGAGGCTTCGAACCCGAGATCGACGACCAGGACAGAGCGACCGACTGCGGCCACGCTCGCCGCCACGTCGTGAGCCAGTTCGTCCCTGACGTAAGGCTCGGTGCTTGGCGGAGACGCGAATCCAACAATGGTCCCTTCGCCGAGTCGGCCCGCCCCGATGATGGCCGACCGGATCGCTTGGACCGAGCGCTTTCGACGATGCCGCTCGAGGTCGGTGAGGTCGGCATACGACATGGCGACCGCAGGGCCTTCGGCGAGAACTGGGATCGCTTTGATGTCGCCGCCTTGCCACACGATGCCTCGCATCCGATCGAACCCGAGAATCACGGCTGCCCAGAGAACTGCCCCGGCGATGAAGCCAACCAGAAGACCCAGCCATGTGGGAGTCACACTTGGAGACTCGTCGACCACTTCGGGCTCAGGAAGGCTGATCTCGGCCCCGGTGACACTGGCGACGATGAGCTCGGCGCTCTCGGTTTGCAGCGTGGTCAGGCGCTCGCTGAGGGCCTGAATGGTCCACTGGTCTTCAATCGGCAGGTCCGGGTATGTCTCCTGGCCTGTGGTGTCGGCTGCCTCCGGCTCAGCTGCAACGGCTGCTGCGGCTTCGGCGGCCTCCTCCAGCGGGATGAGGACCACCCGCAGGGCAAGCAACTCGGCCTCGAGCCCAGCGATCTCTTCGTCGATATTCGCGATCTCTTCGTCATCGGTCGTGTCGAGCTTCGTCGTGTTGAGCTCAGATATCTCGTTGACCAACGCGGATTCCCGCGACTGGAGAAGGGTGAGTTGTGTTTCGGCAGCGGCAGCTTCCTCGGGAGTAGGGATAACCGGAGGTACATCCTCGGGGATGAGCTCATCGAGTCTGCCCGCAATCAATGACGCCTCGTCCAACTTTGCTTTCAGCTCCGCGTTGACGTCGAAACTCGGGTCGGCAGCCACGTAGGCCGACCGCATGGACGTGGCTGCGACGATGGCAGCCTCCTCGGTCTCTTCGATGGCTCCGAAGGTCAGAGCATTGTTCTCGGAGTCTGCTTCGACGAACCGGATCTCTTTCATCCGAAGCTCGGGCTCATTTACCGTTTTCGCCAGGTCCAGGGCCGCGGCGAGCTCCTCGGAAAGGTCCGATCCGGAGCCTCCCCTCCCGTCGCCGCCCTCCTCGGCCACAGGGATGTCCACGGTGGCAGTGGCGCTGTACACCGGCTCCACCTCGCTGTTCCGCTGCTGGACGAAGATGAAAGCGGCTATCGCCCCAATCAACCCGGCGATGAGCAGCACCGGCCAGCGCGGAGCCAGCCTCCCCATAACTCGCTTCAACTCCATTCGAGCCCTGCCTTAGATTTCATTTCGAGCGCCCCCCTATGCCCTCCGGCCGACGCCGGAGGCGACGATGTCTTCTGAAGAATGGTCCAGTGCGCTTTGACGCCCTGCCCCACTGATCACTCCAGCATAGTCCGGTATTGGAGAACGTTCAGAGTGAACTTCGGCCACAGAGCGCATAGCCGCCGGCCGTGGTACTTTGTTGGTGAAAAGGCATGCCGTTTTGCCTGGGGGACAAGGGCGTCTACGTCGTGATCGACTACTACCAACAAGATCTCGAAGCACAGTACCCATCTGGGTGGGTCTTCGCCGCGACGTTTGTCTCTGTGATCGCGTTGCTGTTCGGCCTTTTCCTCGGCAACTTGCTCACCTTCTTCGACGCAGTCGTGATCGCAATGCTCGGCTTGTTCCTCGTCTCGGGCATCGGTGTCCGAATCTCCAAGCCACAAGACCGCGATTGGCTGCCCAAGATGATCGCCGCCGGCTACATCGCCAAAATCGGCTTCTCGGTGATCCGGTATCTCGTGCTCGTGGTCATCTACGGCGGCTCGGGTGATGCCGTCGGCTACCACGGTTCTGGCCATGTCTACTCGGAGGTGTGGCGGTCATTCCAGGTCCCCGAAGGCTTCGCCATAGGCACGGCATTCGTGGACAGGTTCACCGGGCTCCTCTACGTCCCATACATACCAACGATGCTCGGGGGCTTTTTCATTTTCGCGACCCTCGCCTTCCTCGGACAGCTCCTCATGTACGCGGCCTTCCGCGAGTCGGCGCAGCCAAGACGCCTCAAGTGGTATGCAATGGCAATCTTCTTCATCCCCGCCATCACGTACTGGCCATCGAGCATCGGCAAAGAGTCGCTCATGTTCCTCGGAATCGGCCTGGCAGTGTTCGGAGCGTCCCGTCTGATGAGTCGGGGCGGCCTTCTCCCCATCATCTACATGGGAGCCGGCCTGGCCTTCGCCGGGGCAATCCGCCCCCACGTGTCGGCCCTCATCATCGCCTCTCTTGCGGGGGCGTTGGTTCTGGCCAAGTCGAAGACCGGAGGCCTCGGGATGGGGCCCGGCATGCGATGGCTGGCGATCATCGTCGTCGGGGCAGGCTCGATCTTTCTCATTCTCTTTGCCGCGGCCGAGTTCAACATCGACCTGCAGAGCCCCGACGCCATCGATCAGGTCGACGAATTCGTGACGACCGTGGAGGGCAACACCGCAAAGGGTGGGTCAGAGGTCGATGGAGGAGCTGTCGCGAGCCCGCTGGACATACCGGACGCAGCCCTGCGCGTACTGTTCCGACCTCTGCCCTATGAGGCACACAATCTTCAGGCGATGGCCAGCGCGTTGGAGAGCTCCGCAATTCTCTTGTTGATAATCTTCAGATCTCCGAAGATTCTGAAGAACGGGTTCCGATCCCGCAACGACCCATACATCCTGATGACACTCATCATGACTTTTGGATTCGTGCTCATGTTCTCTCCCTTCCTCAACCTCGGGCTTCTGGCGAGGGAGAGATCGATGATTCTCCCGTTCCTTGCAGCATTCGTGATTCACCTCGGCTGGGACACCGTCAAAGAGAAACGAGAAGAGACGCCGGGGCAGCAGCAGGTGGCTCGCGTCCCAGCCTGATCCGCAAAGGTCTCGCGGTGGTACCAGTGCTCGTCGTGTTGGCTCGCGAAGTGGGGCTCGAGGTGGTCGAGCTTCGCCGCCTCAGCGGGCCTCGAGCCAGTGGGACAGGTCGCGCTGCAGGAACTCTTGGAGGCGGATCACATCGTCGCGATAGACCTTGGTGAGGTCGTTTCTCAGTGATCGATCGAGTGGTGGATAGCTGGTGTCGTCGCTGCGGCCCTTGATCAGGTTCTTGAGCGATCGCCTCAGCTTGCGTGGGCCGCTCCTCTCACGCA
>QQVI01000288.1 GCA_003388545.1 Actinomycetota bacterium | reverse complement strand
CGGATCGATGATCTGGCTCTCGTGGAGCACGCTTCGCACCGAGCACATCTACGTGGCAATTGCCGTGACGATCGCCTTTGGGTTGGCCGTGAACGGCCTTCTCTCCTGGATGACCCGTCGGACCCTGCCCTGGTTCCATGGGAGATTGCGGTGACCGACACCGTCACCGAGGTGGCGCCGGCCTGGACCGAAGAGGACCTGTCAGGCAGTGTCACCGATCGTTTCTACCGGGTAGCCGCAGCCTTGCCGGACCGCACTGCGGTGGCTGACGCCTCATCGAGAGCACTCACATTTGGAGAATTGGCCTCGATCTCGTCGGGAGTGGCCGGAGACGTTCTCTCATTGTGTGAGCCGGGGAGCAAGGTCGGGCTGCTCTCCGACCTCAGCGTCGGAACGATCGCCGGTCTGCTGGGTATCGCGGCAGCGGGTTGTGCCTACGTGCCGGTCGACTCCACCGAACCGCCCGGGCGGGCTGGTGACAAGATCACCTCCTCGGGTGCAGCGGTCATGGTCCTCACCCCAGGCCTGGAGCAGATTGCAGCGGAGATGGCCCCGCATTGCCGTCAGGTGATCGTTGACATCGAAGCCAAACCCGGTGACCCCCCCGCTCTGCCGAGCGTCACTCCGGACGACCACTTCAACCTGATCTTCACCTCCGGGTCGACCGGACAACCCAAGGGAGTGGTCCAGATCCACCGCAACGTCCTCTTCGACACCAATGCATCGAACACGATCTTCCCTATCGGTCTGGACGACGCCTTTGGTCTCGCTATCCCCCTCACCTTTGGCGCATCCGTATCGGATGTCATGGGCTCGATGCTCAACGGGGCACGTCTCGAGCTCTTCGACGTCAAAGTCCACGGCATCGAGGCCATGGCTGAGTGGATGGCAGACCGTGAGATAACTGTGACACATCTGGTGCCCACCGTGATTCGCCGCTGGCTCTCGGGGGTGCACCAGCCGGGCCGATACCCGAAGATGCGGATGATCCGGGCCGGCGGCGAACCCCTCTTCCGCAACGATCTGGAGCTCTTCAGCTCGAGATTCGACTCCGGATACCTCCGCAACGGCCTGGGAACGACAGAGACCTACCTCGTTGCCGCCGCTCTCTACGGGCCGGGCGATACCGTCGACACGCCAATCGTGCCGATCGGCGAGCCGGCGCCTGGTCGGAGGGTCAGCATCGTCGGCGACGACGGGCGGCCCGTTCCCGATGGTGAGGTCGGTGAGATTCACGTGACCAGCGCCTATCTCTCGCCGGGCTACTGGAACGATCCTGTCGGAACTGCCGCCTCATACATCGACCCCGGTGACGGATCCGGGGAGCGTACCTATCGAACCGGTGACCTGGGCCGGCTACGGGACGACGGTCAGCTCGAGCACCTGGGTCGGGTCGACGACATGGTCAAGGTGGCGGGACAGCGGGTCCACCTCACCAATGTAGAAACCGTGATCACGAGTCTCGTCGGAGTCCGGGAAGCATCGGTTGCAGCGAAACGGGACGAGAGCGGCAACACCAGGCTCGTCGCCTACGTGGTCGTGAACGAAGACTTCCCTGGTGTGAGCCAAGCCCGGGGTCTCCTATCAGGACGCCTGCCGGCGCATATGATCCCGTCTCGTTTCGTGGTACTCGACTCTCTTCCGACTCTTCCCTTCGGCAAGGTCGATCGGCGGTCACTCGCTCTCCGGGATGAGGAAGACGAGGCCTCTGAGGTCGAGTTCCGGGCGCCGCGCACAGAAACGGAAGAGGCGCTGGCCGCCGCGGCTGCAGCAGCACTGGGAGTCGAAACCGTCGGTGTCGACCATGACCTTTTCGGGCTTGGCCTGGACTCGCTGTCAGCAGTCCAAATTGTGGCGCGCGTCCGGGGGGCCCTCGGAGTGGGGCTGGCCATCGACGCGATATTCGAGAATCCGACCATCGCATCTCTGGCCCGTGCGCTCGAAGGCGCAGTGGGCGAGTCGGCGCCCTCCGACCTCGAGTCGCTGCTCTCCGACGTGGAGCAGATCGGCGAATCCGGAGCCAGGGAAGTCCTCGACACGGGCAGAAGGTGAGCTCCTCGTTCACCGAGCGGATCGCCCAGCTCGGCCCCGCCCAACGGGACCTCCTGGAACGCCGCCTCGACACACCTCCAGTGGCCGACAAGCCGTTGACCAAGGGTGAGCAGAAACAGGAGCATCCGGCCTCCCCTACTCAGAAGAGCATGTGGTTCGTTCACCATCTCGACCCTGCTTCGCCCGTGTTCAACAATGGCAATGCGGTGCGGATACGTGGCTCTCTCGATGTCGACGCGCTATCGGCCGCACTGTCGGAGCTGATTCAACGTCATGAGGTGCTCCGGACGACTTATCGGCTCGTTGACGGGGAGTTGATGCAAGTCGTCCAGGAATCCCCCGACTCGGTTCTAGAGGTGAGAGAGACAGAGGCCCAGGGAGAGAACCTGTCTGAACGACTTCGTCAGGAGATCGAGGCCGAAGCGTCCCGGCCGTTCGACCTCGAGTCAGACCTGATGTATCGAGCAGTGCTCTATCGCCTGGCCGAAGACGATCACGTCCTCGTGAGGTCGGGCCATCACATCGCCTTCGACCGATGGTCAGTGGCTCTGGCCAACCGGGAGATCAGCGAGCTCTACAGAGCGCATACTTCGGGCCGGGAGCCGGTCCTGGCCGACCTGCCGGTTCAGTATGCCGACTTCGCCCGATGGCAGCTCGACAACCTGGCCGCCGACAAAGCCGAGGCCCGGCTTCGCTTCTTCACCTCCCACATCGCCGGTGTCCCCGACTACCTGGACATCCCCACAGACCATCCAAGAGCGCATGCCCAGGGCTCGGCTGGGTCCCTGCGCAGCCGCTTGTCGGACGAGCAGGCCTCCCGGGTGCGTCAGGTCGCCCGGGAGTTGGGGGCTACGCCCTTCATGGTGCTCCTGGCCGTCTACGGAGCGCTGATGGGTCGATACACGAGGTCAGATCAGTTGCTGGTCGGTGTGCCCGTTGCTCTGCGGACCGAGCCCGAGCTGACCGACATGATCGGACCGTTCATCAACACCGTGGTATTGCGTCTGGACCTGAGGGGCCGGCCTACTTTTGCCGAGCTCGTGGAGAGGGTGCGCCGGGCGTCGCTGAACATGATCGCCCATCAAGACCTTCCCTTCGACGAGCTGGTGCGGGAGGTCGCCCCCGACCGGGTCGCAACCAGAACTCCCCTCTTCCAAATCATGTTCGACTATCTCAACACCCCACACTCAGAGCTGGAGCTCGAAGGTCTCGAGCTAGAAGCGACCCCCCTCGAGCCGGCAAACACGGCCCACGACATCACTTTGTATATCGAGGACCAGCCATCGGGAATCGGGTCTCGCTGGGAGTATCGAGCCGACCTGTTCGATCGCGCAACGATCGGCGCCATCGCCGGCGCCTACGACAGCCTCGTAAACCGGCTGATCACAGATCCGGCCATTCTGATCGACGATCAGGGCATGCTCGATGCGCGGGATGAAGATCGGGTGCGCTCGATTGGCACCGGACCGTTTGCCGACACAGCCGGGAACGTCCTGGAAGCGCTCGAAACGAAACGAGCCCAAGCACCGGATGCGACCGCCGTCGAGTCGGGTCACACGTCCTTCAGCTACGACCAACTGGCCTCGATGGCCCGTCAGGTCGCGATCGGACTACGGGAGCATGGGGTGGGGTCGGGACAGCGGGTCGCCCTGCTCCTGAATAGGTCTGTCGAGCTCCTGGCAGGTCTCATCGGTGTGATGATGTCCGGCGGCATTGCCGTGCTGCTCGACCGTGATCAGCCGGAAGCGAGGTTGTCGGAGATGCTCGGCGCAGCGGAACCGGCCTTGATGGTGACTGACACGCCTGAGGCACCGTTCAGCGACGCTGACATAAGCGTCTTCGTGACAGACCTCTTCGATCGTGAGATGGCGGATGACTCGCTCGGGTTCACTCCCCTGGTTTCGCTGCAAGCGACCGACCCCGCCTATGTCGTGTTCACCTCCGGGTCGACCGGCAAGCCCAAAGGAGTTCTGGTTGGCCACGGTTCGCTCGCCAACTTCGCCATGGCCGCCTGCATTGCCTATGGCCTCGAACCCGAAGACCGGGTACTCCAATTCGCCTCGCCGGGATTCGACACCATCGTCGAAGAGGTCTTCCCGGCCCTATCGATAGGCGCGACAGTGGTCATGCGACCCGAAGAGCTCTTCGGCAGCTTCGAGGCATTCGAGCGTTTCTCCGAAGACCAGAGAATCACCGTGCTCGACCTGCCAACAGCCTGGTGGCACAACTGGGTGGAAGATCTCGATGGGTCGGGCCGGCCGCTTCCAACCCCGCTCCGCATGGTCATCGTCGGCGGCGAAGCGGCGCGCTCGGACCTGTGGAGGGTCTGGACCGGACTGGCTGGGGACCGCCACTGGGTGAACAGCTACGGCCCCTCTGAAGGCACGGTTGTCGTCTCGACCTTCGAGCCGACTGCGGCCTATCAGCCGATGGGCCAGATCATGCCGATCGGAAGGCCCATCCAGAACACGACCCTGCTTGTCACCGACTCGTACGGTCATCCGGTTCCACCCAGGGTGCCCGGTGAGCTTGTTATCGAAGGAGCGCTGTTGGCCATGTGCAATCTCGGCGACGAGGAAACCCGGGGGTTCTCCGAAGGGATTCATTCGGCTCACCGCCGATACCGGACGGGTGACAGGGCCCGTGTGATGCCGGATGGCACCCTCGAGTTCGTCGGGCGTATCGACTCCCAGGTCAAGGTTCGGGGCACGCGGGTGGAGCCCGCCGAGGTGGAAAGAGCCCTGCTCGATCACCCGGCAGTCGCCGATGCGGCGGTTGTTCCCGACGAAGGTTCCGATCTCGTCGGCCATATCGTGGTGACCGATGCGACGGCTGACATCGCCCTGGTGAGGGAGTACCTGGCGACGAGGCTGCCCGAGCCAATGATCCCCACCCGATGGCTAGTGCACGACGCCCTACCCAAGACCCCCGGCGGCAAGGTCGACCGCCGGTCGCTCGGGCGACAGGAGAGCCAACCGGTCGCACCCCGCAATGGTCGAGTCGCACCCCGATCGGACCTGGAATCGAGGCTCGCCGGCATCTGGGAATCCGTCCTTGGCACATCCGACATCTCCGTGACCGACTCCTTCTTCGATCTCGGGGGCCATTCCCTCCTCGGGGTCAGGATGCTGTCACACGTCTCGTCGACGTTCGAGGTCGACTTGCCACTGCGTGTGATCTTCGAGACTCCAACGATCGAATCGATGGCCCGTTTCCTGGAGACGGCTCATGCCTGAGGGCCCTGGCAGGAAAGTCCGCTTCGCCGACCTGAGGTCGCAGCTGGGAACACTGGTGGAACCCGGGAACCGCTGGCGTTGGTTCGTGCTCGTTGGGCTGGCGGTGGTCGGTGCGGGAATCGAAGCGCTGGGTGCCCTCGTTGTCTTCTATCTGACCAACTGGCTGGTCGGTGCCGAGACAAGTGGTGGAATCGGCCAGTTCCTCCCCTCCCCCGAATCGGACGAGTTGGCCACAACGGTGATCGTCGCCATTGCGGTCTTCTTCTTGATCCGCGGCGCATTCTCTCTCCTGCTCACCTGGTTCCAGGCCAAAGCGGTTCACATGACCGCAGCCCGCATCTCGGATCGCCTCTTTCGTCGCTACCTATCTGCGCCTTATCAGCTCTACTTGAAGCGCAACTCAACAGAGCTCATGCGCAATGCGCTCAGCTCCGTCGAAGGCGTGGCAACCCGCTTTCTGACACCTCTCGTATCGGTGGTCACCGAGGCGATCGTCGTGCTGGTGCTGGTGGTAGTCCTTGCTGTGACAGCACCTCTCGCCACCCTTCTCGTGGCTGCAGTCCTCGGTGTGGCCTCTCTGGTCGTGATGCGTCTCGTCCGTTCCCGGCTCAAGAAGTATGGAAGGCAGGCCGAACAGGCCACTCAAACCAGCCTGGCCACGATCCAGCAGAGCTTCAACGAGTCCAGGTCGATCCGGATCCTGGGGCGACAGCGATACTTCGCCGACGCCTTCAGCAGCGACCGGCTCGACTTCGCCGAGTCCCGCCTCTATCTGGCCGTCTACTCCAAGCTGCCGCGCGTAGCGATTGAGACACTCGTGTTCCTTCTCCTGGTCGGATTCCTCAGCGTCATATCTGCCGTCGATGCGATCGGATCGATCGGGGTGTTCGGTCTCTTCGGGTATGCGGCACTGCGAATCATGCCCGGCCTCAACCAGGTGGTCAGCGGTCTGAACCTGATGCGATACGGCCAGGCCTCGATAGACAACGTCATAGGCGACCTCCGGGGAGAGGAAACGGACCTTCCGGATGCAGACGTCGAGCGGGAGCGGTTGCCATGGTCGGTGCTGTCCCTCGACGGCGTCACATTCGGCTACGAGCCGGGGGCCGCCGCGGCAGTCCAGGAAGCCAACCTGACTGTGACCCGGGGTGAGGTTCTCGGCCTGGTGGGGCAGACCGGCTCAGGCAAGTCGACCCTGATCGATCTGATCCTCGGGCTCCTCGAGCCGACCCGTGGCCAGATCCGAGTCGACGGCCGAGCACTTGCAGAGGTGAGGGGTGGCTGGCAGGCCAATTTGGGTCTGGTCCCCCAAGACATCTACCTGCTCGACGATTCAATCCTCAGAAACGTGGCATTCGGCATTCCCGACGAGGAGATCGATCGCGGACGTGTCGACGAGTGCCTTCGCATCGCACAGCTCTCCGACTTCGTCTCCAACACATCCGACGGACTGGAGACCCGCATCGGCGAGCGGGGCACCTCGGTGTCGGGCGGCGAGCGTCAACGAATCGCCATAGCCCGGGCCCTGTACTCGAGCCCTAGCCTGCTCATCCTCGACGAGGGCACATCGGCGATCGACACGGTGACCGAAGCGAACCTCGTCCGCGAGCTCAAGGACTCCGGATCCATCGACACCGTGATAGTGGTCTCGCACCGGCTATCGAGCCTCCGGATCTGCGATTCGATCGCAATCATGGATCAGGGCCGGCTGGTCGACCGGGACGATTACGACGCCCTCATTGCACGAAACTCGATTCTGTCGGACTTGAGCCGGGCCTCGGGCTGATCGCTCACGAGCTAACCCGGCCAACTTCCCCACGAGTAGCCTCAACCGAACCATCCCGACAGGAGGGTCACATCAAGAACCAGATCGATGTACTCGTGATCGGCGCCGGCCAAGGGGGCCTGGGAGCGGCAAAGGTGATCTCAGAATTGGGTGTCGACGTCGTTGTCCTGGAGAAGGGGCGGATCGGTGAGACCTGGCTGTCGCAGCGCTGGGACAGCTTCTCCCTCAACACCCCTAACTGGATGAATGGGCTGCCCGGCTCGCCCTATCCCGGTGACGACCCTGATGGGTTCATGACTCATACCGAGCTGGTCGACTACTTCAACGAGTATGTCAAAGAGTTCGATATCGACGTGAGAACGGGGGTCAACGTGACGAGGGTCGCCCCCTCGAACGGGGATGGTCGATTCGTGATTGAAACAGACTCCGAATCGGGCAGGGAACAATTGGAGTGCTCCCAGGTCGTGGTCGCATCAGGCATCGCCAATTCTCCGCATGTCCCTTCCGTGGCGGCCGAATTCCCCGAGAAGATCGTTCAGATCAGCACGGGAACGTACCGTTCACCGGAACACCTGCGCG
>QQVI01000272.1 GCA_003388545.1 Actinomycetota bacterium | reverse complement strand
ATCGGAAGAGGGAGCTCGATCGTGTGGCGGTGGTGCCTGGTTCCGGATCGGATTTCATCGAAGCCGCCGCCGAGGCGGCCGACGCTCTTGTCACCGGCGACGTATCCCATCACCGGGTGGTGTATGCACTCGACCTGGGTCTCGCGATCGTCGATCCCGGACATGCGGCTACCGAAAGGCCCGGGATGCCGGGGCTGGTCGCTCTGGCAGGGACAATCCCGGAAGTCGAGGTGGTCGACCTGACCCACATAGACCCGGAGACTTGGGGCTGACGGTTTCCCACCCTGTATCCGGCACTACCCTCCGGATCTCATGGAACTGACGAGCCTCGCCGATCTTCTCGATCTTCAGGAGCTCGACCTGCAGATCGACCGCCTCCTCGACGAACGACAGAACCTGCCCGAGCTCGCCAAGTACAAGAAGGCCCACGAGGAGCTCGGCACCCTCGAGCACGAGCTTGGCGAAGCAGCCGACAGCCTCAGGTCACTCGAACTCGACTTCGACAAGTCGGAGGGCGAACTGGAGATTCTCGAGGCAAAGTTGAAAGAGCACGAAACGCGGCTGTTCGCAGGAGGGATGAGTGGCCGAGAGACGGAGCACATGCGGCTCGAGGTCGAGAGCCTTCGCGGGCAACGCGAGGCCATGGAGGAGCGGGTCGTGCGACTCCTCGACACCGTTGACCCGGCGCGGGAGGTAGTGACACGGCTCACAGACAGGAAAGAGGAGATCGAGCGGGAGAAGGGGAGGCTCGAGGCGGTCATCAAAGAGGAATGGAAGCGAATCGACGCCGAGGTCGCTCGCAAGGAAGAGCGCAAACTCGATGCCGTCAAGCCAATCCCACCCGATCTTCTCGAGATGTACGAGAAACTCCGTGCCTCCAAGGAAGGCGTGGCCGTTGGGCGTTTCGAAGGGGGAGTGTGTGGCGGCTGCAATATGGCCCTCTCCCCGGCGGAGAAGGACGAGGCCCTGAGCCAGGACATACCCCGCTGCGTCCACTGTCGCCGGATTCTCGTCGCCTGAAACGTCGCTCCAATGCTCATCTGGCGTCTCGGAGCGACTCTCTGGCTCTTCCGGTGGATCTTTCGAGACCCGAAGGTGGACATTCGCTTTCTATTCCTTGGCGTCATCCTGCCGGATCTGATCGACCTGCCTCTGGGAACGCTCGTTTTCGCCGACCGCTACTCGACTTCGCAGCTCTGGGCACACTCACTGCTGGCCGCGACCGTGTACATGACGGCTGTCTTGCTCCTGACTCGCCGGGGTCGGAGGCGTCGGGCTTTCATGGCCATCGGCGTCGCCTGGCTCTTCCATCTGCTGCTCGATGGGATGTGGACCGACCCGGAAGTCTTCCTCTGGCCCTTCTTCGGTTGGGAGATCGCATCCGGGCCTGCCCCGTTCTGGCCGCTCGCATGGGAACGCGCCATGGGTGATCCCTGGCGGTGGGTGCTGGAGGCAGTCGGCCTCGTCTATATGGGGTGGCTTTGGTTTGCCGCGGGCCTCAACGACCCGGCCAGACGGCGAGACATGCTGGAATCGGGCAGAATCCCCGGGTACGTAGATGCGTAGCTGGCTTTCGATCGCGGCTGTTGTCGCTCTGATGGCGGCTTGCTCCGGTGATGGCGCCACCGAGGGCTCTGTCGACTCCGACACGGGTGCGGAGACGCCTGAGGCGGCTGTGGAGCAACTGTTCTCCCTTCTTCAGGAAGGAGAGTTCGTCGATGCGGCGTCCTTGGCGATCCCGGAGCAGGCTGCGTTGGCATCTCTGGCGGAAGGAGCCCCCACTGAGGAGGTTGCCGCAGCTCTGCGCGATGGCGACGCTGTGGTCGCAGCCAACTTCTGGTCAGGGTTCGCGCAGAGCGTCGACGACATGCTCGCCCAAGGCGTCGATGTCATGGGATCGACGCCGGCAACGGCGGAAGGCGTCGAGTTCTCGATCGTCGAGATTGGCACTGGAGGCGGAGATCTCCGCCAGATGACAACCAGGGAAGTGGACGGCTATCGGATCGACATCTTCGCGACATTCGGCCCGGCTCTGGCTGCCCGGCTCTATCCCCAGGTAGAAGCGCTCCTGTCTGACCCGACCGGAGATGCATCGATCATCCTGACCGGCTTGAGAGAGCAAGTTGCGTCCCTCTATATCGCCTCAGAGACGCCGGAGCTGGCTCCCAACCTGGTTCAGGACATTCTCCAGCTCATAGAGCTGATCACGAGAGTGTCTTAGCCCTTGAGCTCTGGCAGCACCTCGCTGCCGATGCGCTGGATCAGTGCCGGCTGGTCCAACGAAGCCATCTGAAATGTGACGATGTCGGCGCCGAGATCGGTGACCAGGGGCCGATACGCCTCAACGATGTCTTTCGGGCTGTTGACCAGCGTGTATCTGCCGAGCACATCCTCGCGAGGCAGCTCGTCGGCACGCTTGCGGAGCGTCTCGGGATCCACAGCCTCGAGGCGGCCGGGCGCCCGTAAACCTCGCCACGAATAGAGGGCGTCCCACGCCTCATCCTGATCGGCGGCGTAGATCGACCATCTCGTGGCCAGGACGGTCGCATCACCCCCCGAGGCCTCCATGAGTGGCTCTATGACTCTCTCGCGGGTGTCGGCAGGGTCTTTCACCGACGTGATGACACCCTGAGTCATCTCACCGGCAAGTGTTGCCGATTTCGGTCCACCGGCAGCCATGAGGATGGCGACGCTGCCCAGGGGAGGTGAGTACAACTTCGCACGATCGGTGACGTAGTACTCGCCGTCAAAAGTCAGCTTCTCGCCATCGAGGAGCCGTCGCATGATCTCGAGGGCTTCTCTCATGCGGGCGTTTCGCTCGGCGTATGCGGGGAACTCGTATCCGAGAGGACCTTCGTTGATGTTCTCGCCTGTGCCTACGCCCAAGGTGAATCTGCCACCCGAGAGGCGGTCGAGCGTCGCTGCGGCCTGGGCTACGACGGCGGGGTGATAGCGAAAGAGGGGTGTGGTCACGCCCGTCACGAATTCAATGGATGACGTGGCGGCTGCCATGGCTCCAATCGTCGAGAAAGCGAACCCGGATGCGCTGGCGTCGTCGACCCAAGGGTGAAAGTGCTCCGAGACGACAACTGCGTCGAACCCGGACTTCTCGGCGAGGACTGCGTGCTCCACGAGCTCTTCGGGTTGCCACTGCTCGTGGCCACAGAAATAGGCGAACTTCGTCATCGTCCCACCCTACTGGTAGCTCACGAACACCGGCACGGGCTGCTTTCCCATCGTGTGCTCGGGGGTCGGCGTGGGCGAGTCCTCGTCGAAGAAGTTCTTCCAACCCCATCTCCAATGGTTGTCCTCGGTGCCGGCGGTCAGCGCCGCCCACGTCGTGTCTTTGGTAGGGATCGGGCCTTGACCGTCCATTTGAATGACCATCTGCAGCTCGGGCCGAGACTCGAGCGTCTCGCGATCCTGGATCATGAACTCTCGGAACTGGTGAACGATGAGCATCTTCTGCGGAAGGCCGTTGTCCCGGACCAGGTCTGCAAGCCAGTGGACGACGGTGTTCACCTCGGCAGCGTCGACTCTGCCCACCTGCTCGAGGTGGACCTGATCGGGCTTCAGGCGCCACTCGGGGTCCAATGCCAGCCCGACATGGGGACGGAGGAGAAGCTCCTCGTACATCTTCGCCTGGGTCGGAAAGTAGTCACGACCCGGTTGGAGATCGAGGATCACGTAGGCGCCCTGTTCTTCGGCCAGGTCGATCCAGGGAAGGAGAGTGTCGATGGCGGTCTCGGAGCTGTAGTCACCGTCTCCCGCAACCGCTGATGCGACACTGGCCAGGATCTCGAACGTCGGGATCGTGCGGTGGCCGTCGGCCTGGTAGTCGGTGAGAAATGGCGCCATCCTGTCGAGGGTTGCTTGAGGGCCTTGCTCCCCGAGGACTCCTAGAGCTGCGGTGGACGGATGGCCGTAGAACGCCACGTACCGGTTAGGGGTGTCGTCGCCAAGGATCCGGTAGCCGCCGCCGGGCAGCTGCTTGCCGCTCAGGAGCAGTCTCATCTCCCAGCTATCCGTCGCGGCAGCAGTGCCGATGAATCGGACCTGCTCACCCGGTCTCCCTTCCAAGGCGCTGCCCACCGCAGGGAAACCCAAGATGTTGGTCGCGTCGAAGGCGAGGACCTGGGCGCCGACCACATGCCCGGAACCTGCTGCCATGAGGATTGTTCCCGGTTCGGCGGCGTCGACCAGCCAGACAGCTGGGGCCTCGGTAGGTGAGGCCAGACCTGCCACGACTTGTGACGGGTCGATCACGGCGTCGGCTGTCGTCGCGGTCGTGCTCGGTGAACCGGGGGTGACTACCCGGTCGGCCGCAGCGATGGCATCGACCGTCTCGATCACGGTTGAAGCATCCGGCACTGCGGGCAGTTGCACCACCTCCGTCACCCCGAGGGTGGTGCGGGCCAGCTCGACAGCACCCTCGAGATCATGCCGCGTGACATCAGTCTCAGGAGGAATCAGCACTTCCACGTCTCCAATGAGGTGCACGTGCAACGGCTTCAGCCTCCCGATCTCGGCGGCGAGTTGCGGGTGGGGGAGTAGGAGCGGACCGCCGAGAGCCGCCGCAAGCTGTGCTCCGACCGCGAGGCCATTCAGGTCATCGCCCGATGCCACTACGACATCGTCGGAGCATACGAAGAGCTCCCCGGAGAGAAACATGGCGTCGGTCGCCGGCTCTCCGGTGTCAATGGTGGACGAAGTTCCTGTGATACGGACGCAATCACGACCCAATGGGATCGTCGTCGTCGTCGGCCCTGACGTGGGTGTCGTTGTCGGGCTCGTGCTACCGGTGTTGACGACCGGCGTGCTCGTTGCGGGCGAGCACGCCGATGCGAGGAGGCACACCGCCAGGGCTTGCGCGAGGAATCTGATGGGTTTGAGGATGGGCGAAAGCGTAATGCAGAGCACGGGATCTGCGCCGTTTCTCGTCGACGCACCCGGACTGCCTAGAACAGCGTTTCTGGCTCAGCGGGGACGTTCAGGTCAGGCTCGTTGTTCTTCACCGAGTTCACTTTCTTGGAGACCTGGTGCTCCATGATGATGTCGGGGTCGATCGGCCGGATCAGCGACAGCGCAGTCTCTGCATCGTCCATGTCGCGGTCGAGCCACGCATCCCAAACATCGGGGATGAGGGATACCGGCATCCGATCGTGGATTCCGGCAACCGTTCCCTTTGCCTCGGTTGTGAGTATCGAGCAGGTTCGCTCCCACAGTCCCGTCTCTTCGTCCTTGCGGGTGGCCCAGATGCCGGCGAAGGCCATCGGGTGCCCGTCTGCCCTGTAAACCCAGTGTGGAGCGCGCCCTCGCTCGGGAGGCTCCCACTCGTAGAAGCCGTCCGCCGGGATCAAGCACCGCTTCCTCGCGAAAGAATCACGGAACATGGCCGTTGTCGCCACGCTCTCTGAGCGGGCGTTGATCTGAATCGACTTTCGGTCTTTGGCCCAATGGGGCACGAAACCCCACCTCATGGTCCCGATGTGGCGCGTGTCCTCGTGCTCTGCCACGACATAGACGGGGTCTGTCGGAGCGACATTCCAACTGGGCTCCAGTGGGTCTGTGCGCACTTCGTCGACCCCGAAGTACTCGGCGTAGAAGTCGAGATCGCCTGTGATCGAGAATCGCCCACACACGTCAGGTCTCCCGATTGCGGATATGCAAAGCGGACTCGTTCAGCTTGGCGTGGAGGAAGTCCCGCAGCGGGCTCGGCACGTCGCACGTCTCCATCGCTTTGTCCATGCAACGCATCCACTCGGCCGCTTCGGCGTCTCCTATGGCGAATGGGAAGTGGCGCATCCGCAGCCGCGGGTGCCCGTGCTTCTCCCAGTACAGCTGAGGCCCCCCCATCCAACCCGTGAGGAATTCGTACAGTTTCTGGCGCGACCCGGTTGTCTTCTTCGGAAGCATCGCTCGCAGGTGGGGTGACTCCTCCTCGATGATGTCGTAGAAGGTGTCGACGAGCCGACGAACTTGCTCGAGCCCCCCGATCTCTTCGAACGGGGTCGCAGCCTCACCCCAAGGGTGGGCGGCGTTGGTCACTGGCCCTGGCTCCATCGCCGGATTATCCCATCTCTGGCAGATTTCACTGGAGGGCTATCTTGAGCAGCCTGTGCATCCTGTTCCGAGTCCTATAGGCGGCAAGAGTTGTTAGCCGCCCTCAACATCAGGGCGGTGGCCATGGGCCTTGCGACAGCCGGTCTCACCGCCACGATCGTCGGCCTGGCGGTTGGTGGGGCCCTTGCCGTCATCGGGGTCGAAGCCGGGCCCGACATCGGGCTGCTCGTCGGCATCGTGGTCGGGATGGCGGGCGGTGGCTGGGTCGCCGGACGAACTTCTGTTCACTCACACCGCTTCCACGGTTCCGTTGCCGGTCTGCTGCTCAGCGGGATCCTCATTTTCCTGGCAAGTACTTCTTCCGCCGACGCCACGATATGGAATGTCCTTCTCCTCGCCCTTGTTGGCATCGCGACCGGTGGTTTTGGAGGATGGATGGGTGGTCGCAGACGGGCCCGTTCGGACCTAAAATGACTGGTAGCGAGCCCGTCGGACGACCGCGGATCCGCTTCGGCGGAGTCGAGGAAAGTCCGGACTCCACAGGGCGCGGTGCTGGGTAACACCCAGGCGGGGCAACCCGACGGAAAGTGCAGCAGAAAACACACCGCCGATGGTCTAACGACACAGGCAAGGGTGAAAAGGTGGTGTAAGAGACCACCAGTGGCCCGGGTGACCGGGCCAGCTTGTAAACCCCACCGGGAGCAAGGCCAAGCAGGGATCGACTGCCCGTCGTATATCCCGGGTAGGCCGCTCGAGACAGTTTGGCAACAAGCTGTCCAGATGGATGGTCGTCGCGTGCCGCCCACCGGCGGCAGGTACAGAATCCGGCTTACAGATGGGCTCGCCGGCGTGAAGAAGGCCCCCTTCGAAGGGGGCCTTCTTGCATTCCTCACCGTTCGATGACCTGGCTAAATCCGGGCAACTGCCGACGGGTCGAAATAGCCTGATGCCAACCCGAAACCATCGATCAACCCGACGGGTCGGAGTTCGTGTATCTCCAAGGAGGAGTGACCGTGGTCATTAACAGATATCTCGCCGAGTTCATGGGGACCCTGATTCTCGTCTTTGGCGGTTCGATGGGGATTCTCGCCGCCGGTGGGGCTGGCGGAGCAGCGGAGATAATCCTCATCGCATTCGCATTCGGTCTGGCGCTTTTGGCCGGGATCTGGGCGCTGGGACACGTGTCCGGGGCGCATTTCAACCCGGCGGTGACCCTTGGCTTGCTGCTGGACAGACGCATATCTCTCACCGATTCCATCGGCTATTGGGTGGCGCAGTTCGCAGGAGCCGCTGTGGCCTCGCTTCTGGTGGCCGGTGCTTCGAGCACCGACGTCGTAGCGGGAACGATGACCACTTACAGCGATCAGGGCACCGGGATCCTCATGGAAGTCGCTCTCACAGCGATATTCGTCTGGGTCGTCATGGCATCGACCGGCCGGAGCGCCGGGCATCACGCCCCGATGGCCATCTCGTTGACGTTGGTCGGAGTGCATCTCGCCGGCATCCCGTTCTCAGGGGCCTCGGTGAACCCGGCCCGCTCGTTCGGGCCCTCGGTGGTCTCAGGCACCTTCGAAGGTCTCTGGGTCTACCTGGTGTTCCCGCTCGTGGGAGCTCTCATCGCCTACGGGTTGTATCGACTGTTCCCGGCTGTCGACGAAGCCTGAAAATGCGGAGG
>QQVI01000170.1 GCA_003388545.1 Actinomycetota bacterium | reverse complement strand
AAGCTCGGCCATGGCGTCGACTACGAGTACTCGCACGATCACGATCAGCACGTGGTCTCCCAGCAGTACTTCCCCGACGGGATCGAGCCGACGTCGATCTATGAGCCAACCGACCAGGGCCGAGAGTCCGGCTTCAAAGAGCGGCTTGCCTGGCTCGACGAGATCTTCGACCGCAAGCGGAGAAGCTGAGCAGTCGGTCAGGCGAGGCCTGCCTGACCGGCGAGCGTCTAGCCGGTGTTTCTCAGCCCGGCCGCGATTCCGTTGATCGTGAGCAGCAGGCCACGGTCCAGAAGCGGGCTCTCCTCGCCCGATCGGGACCGGCCCAGCAGCGACACCTGGAGATAGTTGATCGGGTCGAGATAGATGTCGCGAACGTTGAACGTCCTCTGAAGCAGCGGCATCGACTCGAGTAGCTCGGATTGTCCCGTGAGCGTCATGACTTCCTCGGTCGCAAGGGATGCCTCTTCACGAAGGCGGTCGAGAATCGATCGGTGCTCTGCAGGCACCAGAGCGTCGACGTAACGATCGGCGATGTCGAGATCGGTCTTGGCGAGGGTCATTTCCACGTTGGAGAGGAATGTCTGGAAGAAACTCCACTCCAGGGCCATTTCGTCGAGCACCTCTTCGTATCCTGCCTTGCGGGCAGCGCGTAGCCCGCTTCCGACGCCGTACCAGCCCGGGACGATCTGGCGGCTCTGGGTCCAACCGAAGACCCACGGAATCGCACGCAAGTCTTCGATGCCGCCGAGGCCCCCGGGACGACGTGATGGCCGGCTTCCCAGGTTGAGGCGCCCCAACTCTTCGACGGGAGTCGAGGTGAGGAAGTACTTGACCAAACCATCTGACTCAACGAGGTTTCGATACGCGGAGTATGCCGACTCCGAGAAGCACTCCATGGCCTCCGTCCAGCGATCGAGCACGTCTTTCGGCTTGCGTGACTGACGATGGAGGAGCGAAGACTCGAGCACCGAGGCGACGGTCAGCTCCAGGTTCCTCGAGGCGATGTCGGGATGGCCGTACTTGTCCGAGATCACCTCGCCCTGCTCGGTGACCTTGATGGTCCCGTCGACCGTGCCGAAGGGCTGGGCCAGGATCGCTGCGTGCGTGGGGCCGCCACCACGCCCGATCGTCCCGCCCCGACCGTGGAAGAGAGTGAGGCGCACCCCGTGTCGCTGTGCGATGTTGCGCATCACTCGCTGCGCCTTGTAGATCTCCCATTGCGACGTGGTGATTCCGCCAACCTTGTTGGAGTCGGAGTATCCGAGCATCACCTGCTGGCTGTCGCCGTTGAGGCGCACGAGCGTGCGGTAAGTGTCGTTTTCGAGGAGCTGTTCGAGGAGATTGCCCGAATTGCGCAGATCATCGATCGTCTCCACCAGAGGCACGATGCCGATGCGCGCTTCGCCACCTGCCATATCCAGCAGGCCCGCTTCTTTGGCGAGGACAGCCGCGGCAAGTACGTCCGATGGTGATTCGGTCATCGAGATGACGTACGACTCGATGATCTGGCGGCCGTAACGCTCCTGGGCCTTCCGAATGGCGTCGAATGTCTCGAGGGTCCGGTCCGTGCCCTCGGAGAGAACCGTCGTCTTCCCGGCGAGGGGCCGGGGATTGTTGATCTCCGAATCGAGGATCGCAGCCTTGCCGGCCTCGTCGGCGGACTCGTAGTCGACGCCGACTCTCTCGAATAGCTCGGTCAACGCCGCTTTGTGCAAGGCGGCATGCTCCCTGATATCCATGGTCGCCAGTTGGAACCCGATCGACCTGACCACCCGTATCACTCGTCCCAGTGCGCCGTCTGCGATGAGGTCGCCCTTGGATTGGCGCAGCGATCGGTCCATGATCAGGAGGTCGTCGAGCAAGGCTGATGGGCTCGGGTAGTCGACGCCGGGTTGATGCGGGGAGCCCGTCTTGACCCGCTCGATTGTCTCCAGCAACCGTCCGTGGATGTAAGAGCATTTGAGGCGGTAGGGCTCCTGGGACGTTCGGCGGTGCTCCCGGGCCCACACAGCAGGATGAAGCTCCCGATCCTTTCGAAGAGACCTCTCCAGCTCGGAGCTGATGTCTGTCAGTCGTTCGGACACGGACAGTTCCTCAGCGAGTTGCTCGATCATTTCCACCAACTGCCGCAGGCCGCGCTCATGCTGTTGGGCGAGCACATCGAGTGTCATGCCCGGGCTTATCCCGGGATTGCCGTCTCGGTCGCCCCCCACCCAGGTGCCGAACGACAGCGGTGCTGACGAGTGCGACGGGGACAGGCGAAGGAGCTCTCTGTGAATCTTCTCGTTCAGCTCGGGCAGCACTTGATCCGCGAGCTGGACGAGGTAGTAGAGCGCAGACCTCGCCTCTTCGACCGGGGTCGGCTTCTCGTGGCGAAGCTCATCGGTCTGCCAAATCTGATCGATCAGCTCTGCGCTCCTGGTGTCGATGCCTATGGCGTCGACTTCGGTCGCGTCCAGGCGGTCTTCGATCAGATCGGCGAGGGCGCGGGTCTTGGTGAGTATCGAACGACGAGCTGCCTCGGTGGGATGAGCCGTGAAAACCGGGCGCACGGAAAGTCGGCCGACAATCTCGTCGATCAGCTGCTGATCGAGGCCTGCATCGAGGATTCGGTTCACCGTCGCGTGCAGATATCGGTCATCGGGTGCGAGCTGTTCGATTCGATGAACCTGCTCTGCGACGTTGGCGAGATAGAAGTATGTGGTGAACGCCCTGACCAGGGGGATGACCATGTCCAGGTCGAGCTCTCTCAGAAGCTTGTCGAGGTCGTCTCCTGCTGTCTCCGATCCGCCGCGACGGGCCGACTTGCCGAGGGCACGGACCTGCTCTACCAGATCCAGAAGGTGCTGTCCGTGTTGACGGACCAGCGTGTCTCCCAACTGGTTGCCCAACCGACGGATGTCGGATCGGAGGATCTCGTCATCGCGGTTGTCCGCTTCGGGCACTTTGTGCGACATGTGATGAGGATAGGTTGCGGCCGCGAGTGCGGTGCACTTCCGTTATCCATGTCAACTGCGTAGCGTTTGCACGGACCACACAGCATGTTCGACACCCTGACCCAGCGACTCGAATCGACCTTTGCGGCTCTGCGCGGCAAGGGTCGCCTATCAGAGAAAGACATCGACGCAGCACTTCGCGATGTTCGCCTTGCGCTGCTCGAAGCAGATGTCAACGTCGGGGTGGTCAAGGCTTTCCTGGCAAGAGTCAAAGAGCGGGCTCTGGGCGAGGATGTGAAGAAGAGCCTCACGCCGGGGCAGCAGGTCATCAAGATCGTCAATGAAGAGCTTGTTGCGACCTTGGGGAGCGAGCCCGCGGAGCTCGTCAAAGCTGCTCCACCGCTGACAATCCTCATGGTTGGATTGCAGGGCTCGGGAAAGACGACCACGGCGGGCAAGCTCGCACTCCATCTCAAGAACAAGGGGAAGAAGCCGCTCCTGGTTGCCGCCGACCTGCAGAGGCCGGCCGCCATCGACCAGCTCGAGACTCTTGCGGGCAGGGTCGACGTGCCCGTAGTGGTCGATCGCAAGGGAAAGCCAGCGAAGCTGGTGAAGACCGCCATGAAGGAAGCCTCGAGAATGGGGCGCGACGTGGTGATCGTGGACACCGCAGGTCGACTCCAGATCGATGATCAGCTGATGAAAGAGCTCGGCGACGTCTCAAAGGCCGCCGACCCCGATGAGGTTCTTCTGGTTGTCGACGCAATGACGGGTCAGGACGCAGTCAATGTGGCCACCGGGTTCCAGCAGCAGATCGGCATCACCGGGATCGTGCTTTCGAAGCTGGATGGTGACGCCAGAGGCGGAGCGGCCATTTCGGTGCGCGAGGTGACTGGCGCACCAGTCAAGTTCGCTGGTGTGGGTGAGTCCTTGGGCGACCTGGAGCCTTTCTATCCGGACCGCATGGCATCACGGATCCTCGGGATGGGCGATGTGATGTCGCTGATCGAGAAGGCCGAGTCGACCTTTGATGAGAAGGAGGCTGAGAAGGCCGCCAGGAAGCTCGAAAAGGGCGATTTCAACCTGGAAGACTTCCTCAGCCAATTTCAGCAGATGAAGCGGATGGGGCCTCTGAAAGACATCCTTGCTATGCTTCCCGGGTCCGGGTCGCTCCTTCGCGAGGTCGATGTCGACGATCGCGAGATACGCAGGGTCGAGGCCATCATTCAGTCGATGACTCCAGAGGAGCGCCGGAACCCCAAGATCATCGGCGGCAGTCGAAAGCGGCGGATCGCGTCCGGGTCGGGCATGAAGCCCCAGGATGTGAATCGCCTGCTCAAGCAGTTCGCCGACGCCAAGAAGATGATGAAACAGCTGGCCGGAGGACGAGGGATGCCAAACCTCGACGCTCTCATGGGCGGCCAGCGAACCAAGAGGTGACCAAATGGCAGTGAAGATGAGATTGATGCGGATGGGCAAGAAGAAGCAGCCCCAGTACCGCGTCGTGGTGATCGACGGTCGCGCCCCGCGTGATGGGCGTTACATCGAGCAGATTGGCCGTTACGCACCGCTCGAAGACCCATCGGTCGTCGAGATAGACAACGAGAAAGCAACTGCCTGGCTCGCCAAGGGCGCCCAGCCCACCGAGGCCGTCGAGAAGCTCCTGAACATCTCGGGCGCCATGGACACAATGAAAATCAAGACTGGCCAAATTCACACAGTCGGCGGCGCCGCGCCGACAGCCGACGAGGTCGCCGATGACGCGGCCGAAGCGGAAGCAGAAGTCGAGTCCGACGAATCCGGCGAGGAGGAGTAGCTCCCAATGGCCAAAGCCGACATAGTCGAACGAGTTGTCGACTACATAGTGAAGAGCATCGTCGAAGAGCCAGAGGAAGTCTCGGTGACCATCGTCGAACAGGGCCCGGACGACGTGGTGGCTGAAGTGCGCACTGCCAAGTCGGACATGGGTCGCGTGATCGGGCGACGTGGTCGTGTGGCTAAGGCCATCCGCGCCGCTGCCGGAGCCGCAGGCGAAGAAGTTGGGATAAGTGTCGGAGTCGAGTTCATCGACTGATCCGCGCTATCTGATCGGGCGACTCGGCCGACCACACGGTCTCGACGGGTATCTCGGTCTCTACGTTGACGACGAGGACCTGGTCTACTTTCAAGAGGGCCGCGTAGTCCTGGTGGAAGAGAGCCCGCACACCGTCGAGGCAATCCGACGCGCCGACAAGGGCCATCAGGTCAAGTTCGTTGGGATCAGCACCCGAGAACACGCCGAGCAGATACGCGGTAGCGACATCCATACCACTCAGCGGCGCGACCTGAGAGAAGACGAGTACTGGCCTGAAGACCTGATTGGCATCGAGGTCCGTGACGTCTCCGGCTCGCGGATCGGAACAATCAAATCGCTGATCACGGGGGGAGCACAGGACCGGCTGGTTGTCGACGTCGCAGGTGCGTCTCACGAGGTCCCTTTCGTGGCAGAGTTGGTCCCCACCGTCGACCTTGCCGCGGGCTACGTCGAGATCGAAGTGATCCCGGGACTCATCGAATCGTGAGGTTGAGAGTTACGCCTTGAAGGCTGCCGTCCTGTGGCGATTGCTCTCCGACGAATAGGTTGACTGCTCCGGGTGCGAGTGTGACCTCCGTTTCGAACTCACCCCATGTCTCCGTCCAGTCCGCCGCCGGCGTTGCCTGCGAGAAGATCACTTCGTTGCCCCTGGTCGCAACTATCAGGACGCTCGCCTCGAATACCCGTGCATAACCGGCGACCTCGAATTCGCCGTCCACAGTGGCCTCATCGGGGGGGACGACCAGCACCGTCCTATCCGACAAGGCGGGTGGCGGTCCTATGTCACCGCTTCCTGGATTCAACTCGAGCGTGAGGCGGGCTGGGGAGTTTGAAACAGCGATTCGGGCGTTGGCCTTCTCGCGTAGGTGAAGGTCGACGAACATCGCCCCATCCAACCCCCTCACGACGTAGATCCGATCGACGAGGCGCGTCTCGATTAGTTGGTCTGTGATGACGGTGCTGTCGATCTCGAGCGTGATCCTGATGATCCTCTCGCCATCGAGGAATCGGGCTGTTGTCGACGGGGGAGTGGTGGCCGGGGCCCCTTCGGCAGTATCGAAATCGAACCCGAATCGCTCGCATCCATCGAAGACCTGACGGGAGACCAGGCCAAGCGTCCTGCTATCGGAGCTTGGCTGAGTGATACGGTCGATTTGGCCTGATGCGACGAACTCGGCGTCCTGAGGGCACCCGATGGTTGGGGTAGCCGTACTCGTTGTCGTCGATGTAGATGGAGCGGTTGTCGTTGTTGTGGCTGGAGCGCTGGTCGTGGTGGCGCCTGTGCCGTCGCACGCCACTGCTAGCAACAAGAGAAGGCCAATGGTCCAGCGCATGGCGCACAGCCTAAGTATCGAATTAACATTTGAGCGATTATTCAAAGAAGGAGTCACAGTGCCCGAGGCCGTCATAGTCGCAACCGCCAGAAGCCCGATCGGACGTGCCTACAAAGGGTCACTGATCGAAGTGCGCGCTGATGACCTCGCCGCACACGCCATCAATGGTCTGATGGAGAGAGTCCCGGAGGTCGACCGGGCCTCAGTAGTCGATCTCATGCTCGGCTGTGGGCTCACGCATCATGAGCAGAGCTTCAACCTGGCTCGCCCGGCTTCCCTCCTTGCCGGGATGCCCGACACGGTTCCCGCCACCACGGTCAACAGGTACTGCGCCTCGTCACTACAGACGATTCGCATGGCTTTCCACGCCATCAAGCAAGGCGAGGGCGATACCTACGTGGCAGCCGGTACCGAGTCGGTCACAAGGACCTATGGCAAGGCCGTCGACTCGGAGGACTTCAACCCGCGCTTCACCGATGAGTCGCGCGACGACTTCATCAACAACGTGTACATCCCGATGGGGGAGACGGCGGAGAATGTGGCCGAGCGGCATGGCATCACCCGTGAGCGCATGGACGAGTTCGCCAAGCGTTCCCAGGACAGGGCGGTGGAGGCGCAGAAGAACGGCTTCTTCGACTGGGAGATCGTGCCTATCGACGTGCCCGACGGTCGGACGATCATGGCCGACGACGGGCCCCGCCCCAACACGACGTTGGAGAAGCTCGCCGAGCTACCGCCCGCGTTCCGGCCGGAGGGAAGGGTCACGGCAGGGAACTCCTGTCCGCTAAACGACGGTTCCGCTGCCGTGCTCGTGATGTCCGACGAGAAGGCAAAAGCCCTGGGGCTGGAGCCCCTGGCCCGGATAGTTGCCTCCTCCGTGGTCGGCCTCGAGCCCGAGTACATGGGCATGGGCCCCGTCGGCGCCGTCCGCAGGGTGTTAGACCAGGCAGGGATGAAACTGGACGATGTCGATGTCATCGAGTTGAACGAGGCATTTGCCGCACAGGTGCTGGCATGTGTCGATGAGCTGGGCATCGATATGGAGAAGCTCAATCCACATGGCGGAGCGATTGCTCTCGGTCATCCCTTCGGAATGACCGGAGCGCGGATCATGGGCACCCTCATCAACGACCTACGCACCCTCGACAAGGCGATTGGCATCGAGACCATGTGTGTCGGCGGTGGCCAGGGCATGGCCATGATCATCGAGAGGCTCAACTAGCCGGCCGAGCCCCGTCCCCCTGTCAGTGGCAGGCGCGGAACCCACCGACGAGCGTTTCCGACAGCGTCATCACGTCTCCCATTCGATCGAGACGCCGGAATTCTTGGGTGCGCGCGGAACGGAAAGCCCGAAACGCGTCTTCTGATTCCCACCGGTCGATGGTCATGAATCGACCCGGTACTCCCCGGTCTTCGGGAAGT
>QQVI01000059.1 GCA_003388545.1 Actinomycetota bacterium | reverse complement strand
GGAGGATCGATGAACACCAGATGGAACTCACGATCGGCCGATTCGAGGTATTTGCGGACCTCGGCGCGAACGACTTCTCCCCCCAATCCCAATGCTTCGACGTTCTCCTTGAGGGCCGCCACGGCTTTTGCCGCGTTTTCGACGAAGACGGCCGAAGAGGCCCCCCTCGAAAGCGCCTCCAGGCCGAACGAGCCCGAGCCTGCGTAGAGGTCGGCGACGTCTGCGTTCTCGACCCATCCTCCGATCGTCGAGAAAACGGCTTCGCGGACTCTGTCGGTGACCGGTCTCGTGCCCCTGGTGTCGGGAGCCGCCAGCCGCCGTCCTTTGGCCTTTCCGGAGATGATGCGCACTATCGCCTCAACTCACGAACAGCCACTCGACCTTGTCTCCGAGCATCGCCCTGATTTCAGCCGCCAGGTCAGGGTGTTTGCTCAAATCCGGGTCGCCATCGACGAGAGCGAAAGCATCGCGACGCGCCCTGTACAACCATTCCCGGTCGGCCAGGATGTCGGCCACCTTGAGATCGGCGAGCCCCGATTGGCTCGTCCCGAAGAGCGTCCCTTGTCCTCTGATCGCGAGATCGACGTTCGCAAGCTCGAATCCATCATTCGACTCCACCATCGCGACCATTCTCTCTTCTCCGTCGGTGGTAGTCGGGTCCCCGATCAACAGGCAGACACTCTGGTGCTCTCCCCTCCCGACGCGCCCACGCAGCTGGTGGAGCTGGCTGAGTCCAAACCTGCTGGCGTCCTCGATCACCATCACTGTCGCATTGGGGACGTCGATGCCGACTTCGATGACTGTCGTCGCCACCAGAACATCGGTCTCCCCGTCCCGAAACGCGGCCATCGAAGACTCCTTCTCGGCCGGTCTCAGCTGCCCATGTATCAGCCCGACTCTCAAATCTGGCATCAGAGAAGAGATTCGCTCGTACTCGGCCGTTGCCGAAGCCGCCTCCACCTTGTCGGACTCCTCGACGAGAGGGCAAACCACGAAAGCCTGCCTGCCCCGGGCCACCTCAGCCCTTATCAGATTCCAGGCCTCTCCCTCCTGGGACCTGGGTAGATGTTTGGTCACCACGGGAGCCCTGCCTGGGGGCATTTCGTCGATGATCGAGACGTCGAGATCGCCATACAGCGTCATCGCCAGCGTTCGAGGGATTGGTGTGGCAGTCATGATCAGCAGGTCTGGGTCGGACTCCCCCGCCTTCTCCTTGATCAACACCCTTTGGGCGACTCCGAACCGATGCTGCTCGTCTACCACGGCTGCCCCCAACCGGGAGAAGTGGACTCCCTCCTGGATCAAGGCGTGGGTGCCGACGAGTAAATCGATCTGCCCCGAAGCCACGTCTGCCAGCAGGTCATCGCGGGTCATTTCGCTCTTGTAATTCGTTGCTGCCCGTGAGCCCGTGAGGATGGCGACGTGGACCGCCGGGCCACCGGTGGCGAAGAGGCTGTCCATGCCGAGCGTCGAAGATCTCCCGAGCATCTCGGGTGAGAGGTCGGCTTGAGCGAGCAAGTCGACCACACCGAGAAAGTGTTGCTCGGCCAGCACCTCTGTTGGAGCCATGATCGCTGTTTGCCACCCACTTTCGATGGCAGACAGCATCGCTGTGACGGCGACCACGGTCTTGCCGGAGCCGACCTCCCCCTGGAGCAGGCGATGCATCGGCTCGTCTGATCTCAAGTCCCTGTCGATCTCATCGAGCACCCTCGTCTGCGCCGCAGTCAATGCGTAAGGGAGCCCGTCGAGAAACCGCTGGGTGAGCTCCCCGGTTGGATGATGGGCAATTCCGCTGGCGTCGCGCTTGCGCTTCTTCTGCTGCATGGCCAGCGCTATCTCGAGCCGGAACAGCTCGTCGTAAACGAGGCGGATTCGGGCCGGCTCGACTTCGTCGAGCGTTTCGGGGAAGTGCACCTTCTCGAAAGCAGTATCCCGGTCCATGAGCGCGTGGGTTGCTTGAAGCACTTCGGGGACCGGGTCGCCGATGGGGTGGGAGCGCTTCAACGCGTTGTGCATAGCCCTCCGCATGACACCAGGTGAAGCCTGTCCGACCGACGGGTGCACAGGGACGATTCGGCCAGTCACGAGGGACTCGGTCGGCGAGTCCAGGACGTCCACCGCCGGGCTCTTCATCTGCAGCCTGCCGCGAAAGGACTCGACTACGCCCGAAAGGGCGACCTGGGCTCCTTCGGAGAGCTGTCGGGCACGGAAGGCCTGATTGAACCAAACGGCCTTTATCGAGGCCGACTCGTCGAAAACGGTTGCCTCGACGATTGCCAGGTTGCGACGTGGGCGGCGGGTGCTGATCGACTTGACCTCGGCGATCAGTGTCACCTCTGTGCCGACCGGAACCGAAGCGATGAGCTCCTTGCGACTCCGATCGATGTAGCGGCGGGGCACGTGATAGAGGAGGTCGGCGACGGTGTGGACTCCTGCTTTGTGCAGAGCCGCCGCCCTCTGGCCTCCCAGGCCTTTCACGGCCGCGACGTCGATGCCGGCAAGTGCCGCTAGCGTCGCCATCGCACGATCGTCGGACGAATCACCAGGCCACGGTAACGCCCGACTAGGACTTGGAAGTGGAGGACGCTATCCTTCGGCCCGGTCGCAGCGGATGCCACATCCGCCTAGCCTTCCAGACCATCCCAGGAGTTTTGGTTATGTCTTATCGCTGTGAAGTTTGCGGGAAAGGGCCTAGTTACGGCAAGACCGTGAGCTTCTCCCACAAGCGCAACAACCGCCGCTGGCTGCCCAACATCCAGAAGGTGAGGGTGAAGAGCGGATCGAACACCCGGCGCGCTCGCGTCTGCACGTCGTGCATCCGCGCCGGCAAGGTCGAAAAGGCCTGAGCCCATGGCCCAGGGCGTCGTCAAGGTCTACGACCCCGTCACCGGGGCAGGAATCATCGTCAAGGACGCCGATCGCGGCGAGGTCTTCCTCCGGCCGGGATCACTGGAGGGATCGGTCTTCCGCACCCTGAGACAGGGACAGCGGCTCGTCTTCGACACCGTGGACGAGGACGGACGGTCCTTCGCCTCGAACCTGAGGATGGGCCAGGAAGGCTACTGAGGCCTCAACCCGCTTGTTCGTCGTAGGCTGGGCCCATGCCGGACTACGGCCGCCCCCTCGAATTCGGGCTCTCCCTCCCGCCCAGCGCTGAGGACCTGGGAGTCATTCTCGATGCGGCTGAGGCTGCCGACGGCGCTCTCGACCTGATTGGAGTCCAGGATCACCCTTATCAGCGGCGATTCCTCGACACCACTGCTCTGCTGGCAACGATCGCAGCACGCACTAGCCAACTACGGGTGTTCCACGACGTAGCCTGCCTTCCTCTCCGACATCCGTCGATCCTCGCCAATGAAGCCGCCTCGATAGACATCATGAGCGGGGGCAGGTTCGAGCTCGGGCTCGGCGCCGGGTCATTCTGGGACGCGATCGTCGGTATGGGCGGTCCACGACGTTCACCCGGAGAGGCTTTGGAAGCACTCGACGAAGCGGTCGAGGTCATCCGGCTTCTGTGGAGCGGTGAACGCGGCCTGCAATTCGAAGGCGAGCACTACACACTCGAGGGAATCCACTCCGGGCCCCTCCCCGCCCACGACATCGAGATCTGGTTTGGCGTCTACGGGCCCAGGGCATGTGCTTTGCTCGGGCGGGTGGCGGACGGTTGGATACCGTCGCTGGGACGGAGCCCGATAGAAGAGCTCGCCCAACGACACGAGATCATCGATGAATCGGCCAAGACAAGCGGTCGGGATCCAAGGGACATCCGCCGGTTGCTCAACGTGAGCGGGACGATCACTGACGGCCGAAGCGAGGGAAGGCTGGTGGGGCCCGAGGATCGGTGGGTCGAAGAACTGGCCTCGCTTGCACTGGAGCATGGTTTCGACACATTCATCTTCTGGCCTCAGACGGACACCATCGACCAGATCCGTAGATTCTCAGGGATAACAGACGCCGTTCGCCAGTTGGTTGCCAACTCCCGCTGAGAACGGCATCGACCATTCGACAGGGGTTGTCCGATAGTGGTGTTCGATAGGGTCTTTTCTCGATGTCCCTGTTCACATCACATCGAGAGAGCCGACTGTGGATATGGGCCGGGACCGCGGCGATAGCCGTCTTTGCCAGCATTCCCTTTGCAGGGAGCCTGGTGACTCTGATCGAAGAGCCTGTCGCGACGACCTTGTTCGTCGTCGGGCTCCTGTTGATCCTTGCCGGCTTGGCTGTGTTCGCGCTCCGGATCCGGCCGGGGCCCGAAGAGCTTGCGATCGCCCTGGTTATCGGGGCCGCCTACTTGTTGTTGTTCTCCAGAATGAGCATTCCGGCCGAGCGGACGCATCTCGTGGAGTATGGGGTTATCGCGGTGTTGATACGAGCGGCTCTCGTCGAGAGAAGGTCAAACGGGCAGTTCCGCCACAATGCTTCCCTGGTTGCCGTGGGCGCGGCCATGGCCTTGGGGACGGTCGACGAGCTGATTCAAGCGTTCATTCCGTCTCGCGTTTTCGACTGGCGCGACATCGGCTTCAATGCAGGAGCCGCCTTGCTCGCCATCATCGCCGTCCAAGCGCTGGCTTGGGCAAGGAAGCGCAGGACGGGAACGACCCGATGACCTGGCGATCGGGAACGTTGAGCCCTCATGGTTGCTCACGATGACCTGGGGCGTGGCAGACCACTAGAGTCGCCATCCCATACCAACAGGAGGAGAACTTGGTCCAGGCTTACGTCCTGATCCAGACGGAGGTCGGCAAAGCCGCCATCGTCGCAGAGGAAGTGCGGAACATCCCCGGAGTCGACTCGGCCGACGACGTCACCGGCCCATACGACGTCGTCGTGAAAGCCACTGCTGAAGACGTGGACTCATTGGGCAAGCTGGTCGTCGCGAAGATCCAGGGCATCGACGGCATCACCCGCACCCTCACCTGCCCTGTAGTGCACCTCTGATCTAGAGGGTCGCCCGCCCCTAATCAACCCAACTTGGACGCGATTGTGCCGGCGTTCCTGAGCGCGGTGCCATCGCTTCCTGCCACGGAGAACACCCTCGTTGGCCGTGATTTTGCTTCGCTAACCATGTCGCGGAAGAGCACGGCGCGCTCGATCGGCGGGTCGATCCACAGGTAGGCAGACATCGAGCCCGGGATCGTGTTGGCCTCGTTCACCCAGATCTCTCCACCACGTTCGAGGAAATCGATCCGGGCTATCCCCCGCAGGCCCGCGATGCCTGCCACACGCTTGGCGGTGCTTTCGACCTCCGACCGGAGTGCGTCGGTCAACTCAGCCGGCACCTGCCGTCCCGAGCTGACCTCGCCACCCCAGGCTAGATATTTCTGGTCATAGGAATAGATGCCGTCGGCGTCACGGGAAGGAGCCTCGATGGCCGAGACTTCCATCGCGGGGTAGGTGCGAACCGCGATCTGGAGATCGCGGCTCGACGCGAGAAAGGGCTCCACGACGGCGCCCTGGTCGAAGTACGACGAGGAGCCTTTCAGCGCAAGGACGGTGTCCCAATCCTCGGCAACCTCGATCCCGATCGAGGATCCTCCAAACCTCGGTTTCACGATGTAGGGACCATCGAAATCCGGACGGGGCTCGTCGCCCAGCGCCACCAACGCCCTGGGAAGTGTCTTCAGCCCCGCACTTGCCATCGCGGCGCCGAATGCAAGCTTGTCCATCCCGAGAGCCGAGGCAGCTTGCCCAGGACCCGTGTAACGGAGGCCGGCAAGATCGAACAGACCCTGGAGAGTCCCGTCCTCCCCAGGCCCGCCATGGCAGGCGATGAAGACGGCGTCGACGTCGAGCGTCTTCTTCTTGACCCGGAAGCCTTCACCAGGTGAAGCGACGAATGAAAGCTCCTTGGAGCGCTTGGGCACCCCTTCGACGAAGTCTCCGGCCTCGAGATCGCTGTCGACCTGGTACCACTCCCCCGTCTTCGACCAATAGACCCCCGCTACGTCGTCGAGCGCATGCAGGACTTGGAGACCGGTGAGGATGGAGATGTCGTGCTCGTCGGAGGGCCCGCCGAAGACAACCGCTGTCTGCGACATTCTTGTTGCTGATCCTATGGGTAGTGGTCTGGGAGGTCGTTCTCGTACAAGACGACGTCCCCGGCACCGAGCCTCTCCCGGACCAGTTCCACCGCCGTCTCGCGGTCGGCAACGACGGTAACTGAAGCCCTGCCGTTTTCGGCACCTCTCATGAGTGCTTTCCGATTGGTCCCGCCCACGATTATCACTTCATCGCACACTGCTGCTGCCGCTCTCGCGAACGCCTCGTTCTCCTCGTCCTGGACAGGGCCAAGCTCGACCATTCCCGGGGTGACTACCAGCTTCCTTCCTTTGTATCCCGCAAGCATGGTGAGGGCACGGGCCGCCCCAGCCGGGTTTGAGTTGAACGTGTCGTCAATGATCGTGAACCCGGCCGGCGATGAGAGGAGGCTTTGCCGATGCTCTGATGGCGGGATCGTCTCGAGACCCCTCGCCTCCACCTCGACGCCCAAGGCCTGTGCGATGGCGACAGCGACGGCCAGGTTCGTGGGGAAGACGCCGTCGGGAACCGTCCCGATCGTCGTTCCGCCGACTACGACCGTCCCATTGTCCACGACAACATCGGCCGGCTTCCCATCGACCGAGACCGTGGTTATCTCGAGGCTGGCGGCACGCCTCGTCACCAGGTCGGCGAGGAGCGGGTGATCAATGGCGATCACAGCGCGTTCCGCCCGATCAAGGATCTCGGATTTGGCTGCGACGATTCTCTCCTCCGTGCCGAAGCGCTCCAGGTGAACCGGCCCGATTGCGACCATGGCGGCGATGTCGGGCTTGATCCAGCGACACAGCTCCTCGATCTCGCCGGGCCCATATGTGCCCATTTCGGCAATGAACACTTCCGTCCCCGGGACGAGGTGCTCGTTCACTGCCCTGGCAAGACCCATTCGATTGTTGAAAGAGGCAGGTGAGGCGACCGAGCGGAGCGAATCGGAGATCAAGTGGTGAACGTATTGTTTGGTCGTCGTCTTGCCGTAAGAGCCGGTGATTGCAACGACCCGCGCTCCCGAAGACTCCAGCCTGCGGGCTGCTTTCTCAACCCATCGGTCCCCAAGTCGGCGTTCCAAGGGCGACAGGATGAGCAGCGACGCGTCAACGACAGCGGGTAACAAGAGAAGGGCAGCTGCGATCAGGCCCCCGGAGCCGAGAGCGGCACCGGCGGCAACAGCGGCGAGGAAGATGGTCCCGGACACCGCCGCAACACGACGCAGCCTCCCCGTCCAAGCCAGAGGGGAGGTTCGACCGCGCACGGAGAGGCCCAGCGGCCCGAGCTGGGCGAGCACGGTGAGAAGCCCGATCAGAGGCTCGAACCATGCTCCAACAGCCCCAACCACGGCGACCGCGGCGAGGGTGCGATTGGGTAGGCCGTGACCCCACCACCGAATCGAGAAGCGTGTGGCTGCCGGAAACAGGTAGTGCTCCCGCTGTGCCACTCGTAGCCAGCGGAGACCGGATGGAATCGCAGCGAGGATGGAGGCCGCTGCCAGCAGCCAGATCATTTGAGAAGGCTGTCCACCGCAGCGCGGAGCGTGTCTGGGTCCTGTATCGGGAAGTGGTGGCCAACGCCCTCCACTACCTGAAGTGTCGCCTCACCACCGGACTCATTGACCAAACGTTCCGCTTCCTGCGCCACGGCAACGGGGACCTCATCGTCGTCGGCACCCCACAGGAGATGAATCGGGGTCACGAGGCTCGCCAGCTCGTCCCGATACTCCTCGTTCACTACTTTCACCAGGATGTCC
>QQVI01000007.1 GCA_003388545.1 Actinomycetota bacterium | reverse complement strand
GAATGAGTCGACCACGACGCGCCCGACACCCTCTTCGATCGCCATGCGCAATTCAGCAGTGCTCTTGTTGTTGCCGTGCAGCACCAGATCCGAGGCGGGGACGCCTGACTTCCGGGCGACCGAGTACTCGCCGCCAGTGGCCACGTCGAGCCGCATCCCCTCGTCGTGAGCGAGGCGGGCCATGGCTCTGCAGAGGAAGGCCTTGGTTGCGTAGACGGCGCCGCTACCGAAGTACTCGACGACCTCCCTACAACGGCTCCGGAGATGGTCCTCGTCGTAGACGAACAGCGGAGTGCCGAATTGCTCCGCTAGCTCCAGGGCCGAGACTCCACCTATGTGCAAGACGCCGTCGTCCGAGACCGACGCGTTGTCGGGCAGAAGGCCGAGGGGTATCGCGTTGCTCACGCGGCTCGTCCTGCTCAGGTCTCTGAGCTGTCGACGGGTAGCGGGAGAGGCGACATGCTCGCCGCAGTCTGTCGAAGCGCTTCGCGGGCCGCGAACGGCCGGCCGAACATCTCATATCGGTAGGTGTCGTCAAACCAGATCAGCGTTAGCCCGGAGGGGTCCTCGAGGATCCAGGTTGGGCGGCCGTCAATACGTTCCAGGTCGCATGACACGGTCTCGCTGGCCGCGAAGCGAGCACAACTGAGATCCGCGCCCGGTGCAGCAATCTCTGCAGCGGTCTCGGCGTCCCGGTATACCCGAAGTACGATCATCTGAGCCACGGATCGCGACCGGGTGTAGGGCTCGGCAGTCCAGATCCCGAAGGCTGCCGATGGGTCGTTCGAGACTTCCCCGGTGTTCTCGACGACGAGCTGGCTGGAGACGTACGCGGCGAGCGGCGGCACGCTGCTGGGGAACTGTATTCCATCGAGCACTTTTGCGATCTCGGAGCGACTCGCCTGGATGAACCGGTCTCCCTCTCGTCTGGCGAACACGCCGGCGACGACGTCCGAAGGGTTTGCCGGGCCTTCGCCAAGGTCATCGTTGAACCAGACGAGATTCGCGGCGTCCCTGACGAGCGGGATCGTCGTCGGAACCGTGGTGGTCGTGACGATGGTCGGCTCTGTCACCCACCGCGACGACCTTTCACCCAATGAGAAGAGAGGGCTGTCGCCACACGCTGCGAGGGCGAGCGCGATGAAGACGCAAGCGCCCAATTGCCCCACGCGGGTCGTCCTCGCCCGTTCACGATGCTCCATCCAGGTCATGAAACGAGTCAAGATCCTCAATCGTTCCTTGCCCGACAACGTGTGTGACGGTAACAGTCGCCCTGCTTATCCTCTGGCACGTGAGAAACGTCTTGGTCACCACCGAGTCCTTCAGGGATCACCCTGCCCTGGATGTGGCGGTGAGCCATGCAGTTCTTCAGGCGGTGGCCGCAGGAGAGATCGAGTCCGTCTTCAGACTGCATGTGCCACAACGCGTCTTGGCTTTCGGCATGGCCGATCGCATTCAGGCTGGATATCCCCAGGCCGTTCAGGTGGCACGCGCCAACGGCTTCGCGCCTGTCGAGAGACTGGCCGGCGGGCGAGCTGCGGTGTTCCATGAGCAGACGCTTGCGTTCAGTTGGGCCACCCCCGAAGAAGATGCCAGGACAGGCATCAAAGAGCGATTCATGCGCGTTTCGGGGATGTTGTGTGACGCCTTCAAGGCTCTGAAGATCGACGCCCGCATCGGTGAGATCCCGGGCGAGTACTGCCCCGGGGAATATTCCATCAACGTCGGTGGGAAGGTGAAAGTGATGGGAGTCGGTCAACGTCTCGTAAAGGGTGCGGCGCATATCGGCGGAGTGATCGTCGTCGACGGCAGCTCCCTCATTCGGGACGTTCTCATTCCGGTCTATCGCGCCCTTGGCGTCGACTGGGATCCGCGAACCGCGGGGGCGCTCGCCGACCGATCAGCAGGGACTCATGTCGACGACGTGGTGGAAGCCGTGCTGGACCAGCTTGCCGTGCTGGCCGAAACGCGATCGGGCAGCCTTCCTTCCGAGATAGTTGCCACAGCCGCCGGTCTCGCCGATGGCCACCTTCCGAGCGCGGCATGATGCGGGTCGCGGTCATCAACGGACCCAACCTCAATCTGCTCGGCAAACGGCAGCCGGAGATCTACGGAACCATGACCCTCGCCGAGCTAGAAGATGCCGTGGGCCACTGGGCTGAGGCCATGGGCATCGAGATTGCCTTCTACCAATCAAATGATGAGTCCGAGCTCGTTGGCCATGTGCAGACGTCCGGGGGCCTGGATGGGGTCCTCCTCAACGCAGGTGGCTTCACGCACACATCCGTCGCGATCGCCGATGCCGTTGCTTCGGTAGAGGCTCCTGTCGTGGAGGTTCACCTCTCCGACGTCGACAGCCGAGAGTCCTTTCGTCGAGTCTCTCTCATCGCTCCGAACGCCGTCTACCGCATTTCAGGACGGGGCCCAACCGGGTATCGCGATGCCTTGCGCTACCTGGTCAACAGATCGCGCATGCCCTCCACGACCATTCGCTACGGCCCTCACCCGCGCAACCTGGCGGACCTACGAGGGCCTCGAGATTCGGGTTTGGTGATCGTCCTCGTACATGGGGGGTACTGGTACTCGGGCTGGGACCGGGATCAGCTCGACTCCATCGCCATCGACCTGGCGGAGAGGGGATTCGCCACGATGAACATCGGCTATCGCCTCTCCCCGCCATGGCCGGGCTCAGGGCACGATGTGGCATCTGCCCTCGCCCACGCCAGGACAACCGCTGAGAGAATTGCCGTCGTAGGACATTCAGCAGGTGGGTACCTGTCGCTGTGGGCTCATCGTCGTCACCCTGTGGATCTGTGTGTCGGTCTCGCGGCCGTAACCGATCTGTCACTGGCCGATGATGTCCCCGCCGCCGAGCAGATCGTTGCCGCGGGTGGGCCCGAGAAGCTCGAGATACCCTCCGATGTGGTCCTCTTCCATGGGCTCGACGACACCGAGGTCTCGTCGAGCCACTCGACTCGCGGGCAGGACACCTCGACCGTTCACATGCTCGAAGGTGTCGGGCACTTCGACTTGGTCAACCCGAATCGTCCCCACTGGGAGCAGGTGGTCTCCACTCTGAGTGTTGGATTGGACGCCTGACGAGTTGTCGCGGAACTACACGCGTCGGTAAGGTTAAAGGTCTGGAACCCGGTCAGATCGCCGGGCGGAGTCACTCAATATGCGTTCGAGACGTTTTTCGTTTCTGGCAGGCTGGGCTGCCGTAATTCTCTTGGCCGTGGCCGGATTTGCTGCCTTTGGGACTTCTTCGGATACCTCGGCAGATGTCGACTTCGAAGCGGCCTCGGCTTCCTTGGGCCACACGACCGGCACCTATGCCGGTCTGACCTTTGCGCTGTTCGCCGAGCCATTGGTGACGGCAGCTGCGGCAGATGAATCTGGTGCGTCGGAGACCGTGGAGGAAGACTCGCAGACTGTCTCAGATGCGTCGACCGGCACCATCGCCTCCCCCTCGGGCTGGCTATCCGAAGTGCAGGTTCGTGCGCTGGTCACCGAGTACTTCACGCCAGAGGATGTCAATACCGCGGTCCGCATCGCATGGTGCGAGTCGCGGTTCGACCCTGAGGCGTTGGATCTTCGGACCGGAGCAGTCGGATTGTTCCAGCATCTTCCCCAGTATTGGGAGGAACGAGCCGACAATGCCGGGTTCCCCGGCGCCGATCCAACCGACCCCGAGGCGTCAACCGCAGCGGCCGCCTGGGCCGTCTACAACGGCGGCGGTTGGGATATCTTCGCCTGCCGGGCGTGACCAACTTGAATGTGCTTGGCGGCCCGTTGGAGGATTGCGGGACCGAGCCACTGACCGGCTTCTATAGGGAAGGCTCATGCCGGAGCGGGCCGGAGGACCTCGGCTTGCACACCATCTGTGCGGTCGTCACGGCGGAGTTCCTCGAGCACCAGCGGCAGATCGGCAATGATCTGATCACGCCGATGCCGGCATACATGTTCCCCGGGCTGGAGCCAGGCGATCGTTGGTGCGTGACCGCCCGCAACTGGCTGAGGGCCCATCAGGATGGAAAGGCCGCTCCTGTCGTCCTCTCGGCGACCAATGAGGCGACTCTGGAGATCGTCCCCCTTTCGATCCTCCAGGCATACGCCGTGGATGTCCCAGCTGATGCACGGCAACTCATCGACGACGAAGGACCCTGAGCGCTCATCGGAAGTCGCGCGACTTGACCGTTTGAATCCCTATCGGTTCGAAGTCTCTGGCAACGATGTTCGTGACTCCGTCGTTGAATTCGAGCCTGCCGTGTATCACCAGCGCTGGGCTCTTCCTGACCACCTGGCGATGGGTGGCCCATACATCAGGGAGCACGACGATGTTCAACAGGCCGGTCTCATCCTCCAGGTTGAGGAAATGGACACCCTTCGCCGTCCCGGGTCGCTGTCGATGGGTAACCACTCCCGCCACCTTGACCCGGGCACCGTGGCGCTGCAGATCCAGTGCCTCCGCCGCGGTCATGCAGTCGCCCAGGCGATCGCGAACGAAACTCATCGGGTGACGACCGGAGACCCCGGTCGACCAGAGGTCGGCGCGATGCTCTTCCTCCTTGCTCATGCCTGACAACTCTGGTGACTCCACACCAGGGGACAAAGCGAGTCGCCCCGGATCGATCTCGGCAAGAGCACCCGCCGCCCATAGACCCTCCCTCCTACCCAGGCCCACAGATGAAAGTGCCCCTGACGCGGCCAGACCTTCGAGCGCATCAACGTCGAGCCCGGTGCGGAAGGCCAGATCCTCAGGAGACTCGAAGGCGCCGCCGAGAATCCGGGCTGCTTCGATCCGTGTGATCTCCTTCTCACCCAGGTTGCGCACGTAGCGCAGGCCCATCCTTACCGCCACCGCCGGCCTGATCGGGTCGTCGACATGACCTCTGCCCCTCCTCCAGCTCTCCCCCAGGTAGCTGACGATGTCCTCCGTGTCTGCTTCTGCCGCCTCGATTGTGCAGTCGTGCCAGGAGGTATTGACGTCTGGCCCGAGAATCATGACACCGTGGCGCTGCGCGTCCTGGACCAGCGAATTGGGGCTGTAAAAGCCCATGGGCTGGGCATTGAGCAGGCCGGCGAGGAACTCCGAGGGGTAGTGGAACCGCAGCCAGACCGACATATAGACGATGTAGGCGAAGCTGACCGAATGACTTTCCGGAAAGCCGAAACTGGCAAAGCCCTGGAGCTTCTCCCAGATCTCGTCTGCTGCAGCACCAACGATCCCATTGGATGCCATTCCCGAATAGACCTCGTCACGAAGCCGTCCCATCGCCTGCTCCGACCGTTTGTGGGTCATTGCCTGACGGAGTCTGTCGGCCTGTCCCCCATCGAACCCGGCACAGACCCGGGCCAACTCCATGAGCTGCTCCTGAAAGATGGGAACACCAAGGGTCTTCTTCAGTATGGGCTCAGCCAGCGGATGGGGATACCGAACCGGCTCGTCGCCATTACGCCTCCGTAGATAAGGATGAACCGACTGGCCCTGGATCGGACCAGGTCGAATCAAGGCGACTTCGACTGCCAGGTCATAGAAGGTCTTCGGCTTCATCTTCGGCAGAGTCGCCATCTGGGCGCGGGACTCGATCTGAAACACGCCGACGGTGTCTGCCCGGGTCATCGAGCGATACAGAGTCGGTTCCTGCGGGATACGGGCCAGATCGATGTCAATACCGTGATGATCCTCGATCAGGTCATGAGTGAGGTGGAGGGCGTTGAGCATCCCAAGACCAAGTAAGTCGAACTTGACGATTCCCACGGCAGCCGAGTCGTCCTTGTCCCACTGGATCACGGTCCGCCCTTCCATGCGACCCCATTCCAGGGGGACGACCTGCCAGAGGGGTCGGTCAGCGATGACCATTCCCCCCGAGTGAATGCCGAGATGGCGGGGGTAGCCGTCGAGGCGCCAGCAGATGTCGTAGATCATCTCTGCGGTCATCCCCTCGGGGAGAGCAGCGTCGGAATCGCGCAGCCGGGAAGGGTCCCGGGTATCGACGTATTGGCTCAGCCCGTCGACCTGCGCCTGTGTGAACCCGAACGTCTTGGCCACGTCCCGCAAGACCGATCGGGCTCGATATGTGATCACGTTCGCCACCATTGCTGCCCGCTCCCGCCCGTATTTCCGGTAGCAGTACTGGATGACCTCCTCCCGTCTGTCGGCCTCGAAGTCGACGTCGATGTCCGGCGGCTTTCCCCGCTCCTCCGACAAAAACCGCTCGAAAGGAAGGTGAAGCCTGATTGGGTCCACCCTCGTGAGCCCGATACACCTACATACGGCCGAATCGGCTCCGGACCCGCGGATCTGGCAATAGATGTCCTGGCTTCGGGCGAAGTCGACGAGGTCTTTGACTACGAGGAAGTACCCGGCAAAGCCGAGGCGGCTGATGATGTCCAGCTCATGGCGCAATCTTCGTCTCGCTTCCGGGCTCACCCCGTCATCCGATCCCGGATAGACATCTCGTGCTCCCTCCCAAGTCAGCGCCTCCAGATACTCCATCTCATCTCGAAAGTGTCCGGGCATGGGGAAGTCGGGAAGTCGCGGCGCCATGAGGCCGAGGTCGAAGGCCAGGCGCCTCCCCAGCTCGAGGCTTCGGGCTACTGCACCGGGATACGGCCGGAACCTCTCAACCATCTCACCGGCCGTCTTGAGATACCTCTCGTCGGTTGCGGGCCTGAACCCATCGGCAACAGCAAGTGTGCGCCGGCCCCCGATCGCCGCAAGGACTTCTGAGAGATAGGCATCAGATCGCTTGTGGTAGTGCACCTGGTTGGTGGCCACGGTCGAAAGTGCCAGCTTTCCCCCCACCTCCCACATGAGGTCATTCCTTGCGTCATCTTCGGGCATGCCGTGATGCCAGAGCTCGAGATGGAGTCGCGTCCCGAAGAGATCTTTGAGGCGCGCAGTCTCCCGGATCGTCGCGGATAAGTCGCCGCGTGCGGCAGCCCGAGGGACGGCACCCGCATGACATCCGGTGAGAGCGTGGACATCGCGATTCTCAGCTGCTTCCGCCAGGTCTTCCCATGCGTAGATCGGATGATCCTTCTCCCCTCGTAGCTGTGCCCTGGTGACGAACCGAGACAATGATCGGTAGCCGGATGGCGATCCGGCAAGGAGCACGAGATGATCGGTCTCCGGGAGATCGGTCGGTTTCGTACCGTGTGCCCGGACACTTCGCCCTCTGCGGAGCCGACCCTGCGCCCCCTTCGACCTGGCGTATCGATCGCGATCCCACTTCTCTGCGTCGGAGACGGGGTCGGAATGTGAAGCAGCCTTCTCCAGCCCCACCTCCACTCCATAGATCACCGGGAGTCCGGTGGCCTGAGCCGCCTGCCAAACCCGGGACACGCCATAGAACCCGTCATGGTCGGTAACGGCAAGAGCCTCATACTCGAGATCGATTGCCATCTCCACGAGATCCTCGGGATGGGAAGCACCGTCGAGAAAGGAGAAGTTGGTATGGCAGTGAAGCTCCGCGTACCCAGTCACCCGTTCCACTATATCGAACATATGTTCGAGTTGTTCAAACTAGCCGCAAGATGCGAAACCGATCGAGGAGAATGAGGGTCGAACATCCATGAGGGCGCTCCAGAACACAATCACGTCGGCTCGCAAGATCGCAGAAGCCACCCCGGCGACCCGAAACCGCTACGTAGACCTGCTTCGCGCGCTGTCCATCCTCGTCGTGGTCTACGGGCACTGGCTCATGGCCGCACCCGAAGTCATTGGTGGTGAGATCCGAATAGGGCACGCCCTCACCGACATTCCCTGGACACGCGGGCTCACCTGGGTGTTGCAGGTGATGCCGGTGTTCTTCTTCGTGGGCGGCTTCTCCAATGCACT
>QQVI01000313.1 GCA_003388545.1 Actinomycetota bacterium | reverse complement strand
GAAGCTGGGCTGCAACGGGTGATCGTCGGCATAGAGGATCCTGACGAGAGAGTGCGGGGATCTGGCATCAGCCGCCTGCGCGCCGCCGGCGTGGATGTTGAGGTCTGGAGGGAGCCAGATCGGGCTGTAGAAGTCGATCCGGGATATTTTCACCACAGGCGAACGGGCTTACCTCGTGTCGTGGCGAAATTCGCGATGACCCTGGATGGCTCGGCCGCCGCTGCCGACGGCTCGTCGCAGTGGATCACGTCGGAGGAGGCGCGCCAGGACGCCCACGCTCTGCGCTCGCAGGTAGACGCTGTAGTGGTTGGCGCCGGAACCGTCCGCGCCGATGACCCGCGCCTTGATGTGCGATTGGAGGGTTACGAGGGCCCGCAGCCGAGACCCGTGATTCTTGCTGGAGGCAAACCACTGCCGGCTGATGCGCTGGTTTGGTCCCGGAATCCGTTAGTGGTGTCCAGCAAGGAGATGGATATACCGGGGGGCGAATCGATTGTGGTGGCAGGCGAGGGCAATCCCGATCCGAGAAGCGCAGCGGCTGCCCTGGCGGACAAGGGGTACCTAGACCTTCTGATCGAGGGCGGGCCGGTAGTGCTCGGGGCGTGGTGGGCAGCCGGCCTCATCTCCTTTGGATACGCCTATCTCGGGGCAAGGGTGGGGGGCGGAGGCGGTATTCAGCCACTCGGCGGCCGTTTCGGGAACATCGATCAGGCGACCTCGGTTGAAATCGTGGATGTGCAATCGATCGGGCCCGATGTGAGAATTGGGTTCCGATAAGGAGCCACTTGTTCACAGGAATTGTCCAGGACACGGGTCTTGTCACCGGCGTCGAGAGCTCTGGCGATGAGATGACGATCACTATCGACTCTGAGATACTCGCCGCGATGTCGGTGGGCGGATCGGTGGCCGTGAACGGTGCCTGTCTGACAGCAGTGACCGTCGGCGACGGGACGATCCAGGTCAACGCGGTGACCGAGACAATGAACCGAACGAACCTCGGCGACCTCTCTGCAGGGGACAGGGTCAACCTCGAGCTGCCGGTTTCGGCAGGCTCCCTGCTCGACGGCCATATCGTCCAGGGGCACATCGACGCCACAGGGACCATCAGTGGGATCATGAGCGAAGGTGAGTCGGTGCGAATCCGGGTCGACGTCCCCGAGGCGATCCAGCGCTATCTGGTGGAGAAGGGCTCAGTTGCGGTCGACGGCATTTCCCTCACCGTGGCATCGCTTCACCCGGCCGGCTTTGACGTTGCCGTGATACCTCACACACGCGATGTCACGACCCTGGGCCGCCGAGAAGTCGGAGATAGGGTCAACATCGAAGTGGACGTGCTAGCCAAGTATGTCGAGAGGCTGATGGCCAGATGACCTTCGCCAAGATCGAAGACATCGTCGCCGCCTTCGCTCGCGGTGAGATGGTGATCATGGTCGATGACGAGGACCGAGAGAACGAGGGCGACTTGATCTTCGCTGCCGAGGCGGCCGATCCTCAGAAGATGGGTTTCGTCATGCGTCACAGCAGCGGGATCATCTGTTTGCCGATCGAGGGAGAACGGCTCGATGAGCTCGAGCTGCCGATGATGGTCGCCCGCAACACCGACGTTCGCAGGACGGCGTTCACAGTCTCTATCGATGCCGCGGAGGGGACGACTACGGGGATCTCAGCAGCAGATCGGACCCGGACGGTCCTGGCAGTGTTGGATCCCGAGACCAGACCTGAAGATCTGGCCCGTCCAGGTCACATGTACCCGCTGCGATACGAGCCCGGAGGGGTGCTCAAGCGCGCCGGCCACACCGAGGCTGGGGTCGACCTCGCCCGCATGGCCGGGATGTACCCGGCAGCCGTCCTCGCCGAAGTGATGAACGACGACGGCAGCGTCTCGAAGCTTCCCGAGCTCGAGGCTTTTGCCGAAGAGCACGGACTTCTCATCGGGACCATCGCCGACCTGATCGCACACCGACGCCAGGAGGAGAAGCTCGTCGAGCGCGTTGTCGAGGCGAGGATCCCCACCGCTCACGGCTCTTTCCAGGGTGTGGGGTATAGATCTCTGGTTGATGATCGCCAGCACATCGCCCTGGTCTATGGCGACATCGGCGATGGAGAGTCGGTTCTCACTCGAGTCCACTCCGAATGCCTCACGGGTGACGTCTTCGGGAGCCTTCGCTGCGACTGCGGCTTGCAGTTGGAGAGGGCGCTGGCTCGTGTTGCAGAAGAGGGGCGGGGTGTCGTTCTGTACATACGCGGCCACGAAGGCAGGGGAATCGGACTACTCCACAAGCTCGCGGCCTACAACCTCCAAGACGAGGGCCTCGACACGGTCGACGCCAATGTGAACCTCGGGCTTCCGGTCGATGCCCGTGACTACGGGGTTGGAGCACAGATCCTCTATGACCTCGGCGTCCGATCGATGCGCCTCCTCACCAACAACCCCAAGAAGCGTGCCGGTATCGAGGGATACGGGCTGTCGATCATCGAGCAGGTCCCGTTGTCGGTGGACGCCACCGATGAGAACAGGGGCTACCTCGAGACCAAGGCCTCCCGTCTCGGGCACACATTCGACCTCGAGGCCGGTGCATGAGAGAGGTCACGGGGTCCCACGAAGCCAAGGACCTGAAGATCGGCATCGTTGTAGCGAGGTGGAATCAGTCGATAACAGGTCGCCTTCTCGACGGCGCTCTGCAGCGCCTGGACGAGTTGGGTGCCGAAGATGTGACCGTCTTGCGCGTCCCAGGTGCGCTGGAGATCCCGGTCGGCGCCCGAGCCTTGGCCGAGCGAGGACATGATGCCATCGTCGTCATAGGTGTGGTCATAAAGGGGGAAACCGACCACTACGACATCGTCGTATCCCAATCGACGAGCGGAGTTTCCCGGGTTTCGCTGGACACCGGGATCCCGGTGGGCAACGCCATTCTCGCCGTCCACGATGTCGAGGACGCTATCGCCCGATCCGAATCCGGTCAGTCGAACAAGGGCAGGGAAGCCGTTGATGCTGCAATCGAGACGGCCACGGCGCTCCGGGCGATCTGAGGTCGCCTGGGACTACGAATGCCACTCCTGCTACCATCTACATCACAATCCAAAGCAAGAGTGGAAGCTGCTGCTTCCCCACCCGGCCCCCGGCTAGAGAAGCATGTGGGAGCCGTGGTCACAGTTTCGAGCCAGATACCTGGCTCGTTCGAGCAGCAAGTTTCGACTTGCTGCTTTTTTGCTGGATGAGACGAACAAGCAAATCAACAGGAGGAAACAGCTATTAGCGAGCTGCGTGTGAACGGCGCCATAAGGGCAAAAGAAGTACGGGTGGTAGCACCCGATGGCTCCCAAATCGGAGTGAAGAAGCTGAACGAAGCCCTCTGGCTGGCCGAGCAACTCGATCTCGACCTCGTCGAGGTCGCACCCAATTCCAAACCACCGGTATGCCGGTTGATGGATTACGGGAAGTACAAGTACGAACAATCCGTCAAGCAACGCGAGGCTCGTAAGAACCAGACCAGGACACAAGTCAAGGAGCTTCGCATGAAGGTGCGGATTGGCGACCACGACTTCGACATCACAAGTCGGAAGACACGCGAGTTCCTCCAGGACGGCGACAAGGTGAAGCTGACGATCCGATTCCGCGGTCGAGAGCAGGAAAGACCCGAATTCGGTCGGGAGCTGCTTGACCGGCTCGCCGAAGACGTGGCCGAGTACGGCGTCGTCGAGCAGACGCCCAAGATCGAGGGCCGCTCGATGACGATGGTTCTGGCCCCCTCCAAGACACACAAGTCCTCATCCGCAAAGCAGCAGCAAGACCAGTAGGAAGGAAATGCTGTGCCAAAGATGAAAACTCATAGCGGCGCGAAGAAGCGCGTCAAGGTGACCGGATCGGGCAAGTTGATGCGCCGGCAAGCTGGTCGCGGGCATCTGAAGCTCGCCAAGGGAAAGAGCACGTTCAGACGCCGCAAGGGCCTGGTCGACCTCGCCCCGGGTGACGCCAAAGTCCTCAAGAAGCAGCTCGGTCGCTGAGAAGCCGGAGGTAGAGAACAATGGCTCGTGCCAAACGCGCAGTACATGCCAAGAAGTCCCATAAGAAGGTGCTGGACCGTGCCAAGGGCTACAAGGGCGCTCGCAGCCGCCGCTTCAAGACCGCCAATGAGCAGGTCATGCATGCGATGCAAGACGCCTACCGGGATCGTCGCGCCCGCAAGCGCGAGTTCCGCAAGCTGTGGATCACCCGGATCAACGCCGCAGCTCGTCAGAACGGGACGACTTACTCACAGCTGATCGCCGGGCTGAAGGCCGCCGAAATCGAGGTCGATCGCAAGATGCTGGCCGAGATGGCCGTGAACGACCCGGGCGCCTTCACACAATTGGTAGAAGCCGCCAAAGGCAAGTAACCGGGTTAGAGCTTCGTCGTGGAGCCGGGAAGGCCACTGACCCACCGCAGCAACACGGTGGTCGAGGCATCCCGGCTTCATCGCGCTCGGGATCGGAAGGAGCGGGGCGAAACCCTGATCGAAGGCCCTCATCTTCTCGACGAGGCACTCAAAGCGGGTGCAGAAATCAATCGGGTGTTCTTTGCCGAGGACGATCCGGGCTTGGATGCCGCTCGCCAGGCGGGGCTGGAGACCTTCGCGGTTGATGAACGCGGCCTGGCCCGCATCGCCGGGACGGAGACACCACGCGGCCCGATCGCAGTGGTAGCCATACCTCGAGAGCCTTCGGCACCGCGCCCCCAGCGACTCCTGGTGTCCTGGGGGGTGAGCGACCCGGGGAACGTGGGGACCATGATCCGAACAGCCGCCGCTTTCGGATGGGGCTTCGGTTATGCCGATGGGACTGCCGATCCCTGGTCGCCAAAGGTCTTGCGCTCCGCTGCCGGATTTCAATTCACCACGTGGATCGGGCGGATCGGGTCTGTCGAGGAGCTGCGAAACAGCGGGCACTCCCCGATAGCCACTGTCGTCAGAGGCGGCGAAGAGCTCTCGAGAGTCGAAGCAGGGAAGGTCGCGGTCCTCATCGGCGAAGAAGCTTCTGGGCTTCCGCGGCCGATCGTTGAGCTCTGCGACGCCTCTTTGACGATTCCGATGCCCGGAGCCACGGAGAGTCTGAACGCCGCAGTAGCCGCAGGGATAGTTGCGTACGCGCTCACCAAATCGTCCGGAGAAAACGACGATGGGGTCTAACCTGCCACGGCACATGTCATCACCCGTGGAAGAGCTCGAAGCCGTCGTTTCGGAGGCACCAGCGAGAATCGACGGTGCGACGTCGGTCGACGAGATCGATGAGGTCGAGGCACAGCTGCTGGGCAAGGACTCGACACTCGGGAGAGTCCGCCGGTCCATGGGGAGCCTTGATCCGGAAGACCGCCCGGTGGTAGGTGCTGCATTGCAGAAGGCAACCGCCGAGATAAATGACTTGCTTGCGTCGAAACGCGCCGGGATCGAAGCGGCAGCTGAGAAGGCCCGTCTCGAGGCGGAGTGGATCGATGTGACACTGGAGTCGGTCTCCTTGCCCCAAGGGTCGCTGCACCTGATCCAACAGACCATTGACGAGGTAGTCGACATCTTCGTGGGTCTCGGTTACCAGGTCGCAGCGGGCCCGGAAGCCGAACTGGCCTATTACAACTTCGATGCGCTCAACACGCCGGCAACTCACCCGAGCCGGCTCGAGTCAGACACGATGTACCTGGACTTCGGCGATCCCGCCGATGAGGTTCTTCTCAGGGCACATACCTCGCCCGTACAGGTCAGGTGGATGGAGAACCACGAACCACCGGTGTACATAGTCGTTCCCGGAAAGGCTTATCGGACGGACACGATCGACGCAACTCATCTTCCGGTCTTCCACCAGATCGAAGGTCTGGCGGTTGACGACGACATCCAGTTCTCAGATTTGAAGGGAACCCTGCTCCAGTTCGCACGTGAGTATTTCGGGCCGGAGACCACGGTACGCCTTCGTCCCCACTTCTTCCCTTTCACCGAGCCCAGCGCCGAGCTCGACATCTCGTGTTTCAACTGCGACGGCAACGACCTCGACTGCCGAGTGTGCAGCGGAGCGGGCTGGGTCGAATTGCTGGGTTGCGGCATGGTCGATCCGAATGTTCTCGAGGCCGTGGGCTACGACCCGGGTAGCGTGTCCGGCTTCGCCTTCGGAATGGGTGTCGAGCGCATCGCGCAGGTGCGGCACGGGATCAGTGACATGCGCACCTACATCGACAACGACATTCGATTCCTGAGGCAGTTCCCGTGAAGGTCCCACTCAGTTGGCTGAAGGAATTCATCGAGCTCCCTACCGAAGACCCGGCGGAGCTCAAAGCGGTCATCGACATGCTCGGTCACGAAGTCGAGGGCTATGAGGAGCTGACGATCGGATGGCAAGACGTGGTAGTCGGCAAAGTCCTGGAGATCTCGGAGCACCCCGATGCCGACAAGGTGCGGGTCTGCCAGGTTGACATCGGTGGCTCCACCGAGCAGATCATTTGTGGCGCGTGGAACTTCTCCGAAGGCGCCTCAGTGGCCGTTGCGGTGCCCGGCGCGGTGCTCCCTGGAGACTTCCAAATCGGTCGACGGGAGATACGTGGGGTCGTATCAAACGGGATGATCTGCTCAGAGAGCGAGTTGAGCCTGGGCGACGACCACAGTGGGATTCTCGTCCTCGACGGCGAGCCGGATCCCGGAACTCTCTTCGACGAGCTCGTGGAGTTGCCGGATGTCGTATTCGACCTTGCGATCACGCCAAATCGCCCTGACATGATGTCGATGATGGGTGTGGCGCGAGACCTCGCCGCCCACTACGGGATCGAACATCGAGTGCCCGAGATCGAATTCGAGACGGTTGACGGCAAGACCAACGTCGAGGTGATCGTCGAAGACCACGTCGGCTGCCGCCGTTTCACTGCGCGTGAGATCCGTGGAGTCACCCCAGGTAGGTCTCCGCTCAGAGTCAGGCATCGTCTGCGTAAGGTGGGGGTGCGGTCCATCTCCAACATCGTCGACGTCACGAACTACGTGATGTACGAGCTCGGACACCCTCTCCATGCTTTCGACGTAGACAAGATCGAAGGCGAAACGCTCACGGTGAAGCGCGCAGCCGAGGGAGAGACCATGGTGACTCTCGACGACGTAACTCGTGAGCTCACCACCGATGACCTGATCATCTACGACAAGAAAGGTCCAACTTCCATGTCGGGGACCATGGGAGGTGCGCGTAGCGAGGTGTCGGAACAGACCGTCAACGTCCTCATGGAGGCGGCCTCCTGGGATCCGCCGACGATCATGTACATGTCGCGCCGGCATGGGCTTCGATCCGAGGCATCGACCCGGTTCGAACGCGGCGTTGACCCACAGCTCTCCGATATCGCCAATCTGCGCGCTTCGGCCATGCTGGCCCGACTCGCCGGTGGCCACATCCTCGAGGGCTCTGTCGACGTCTCCACGGAAATCGTTCCAGCGGTCGTCGACTTGAGGGTTCGGGACGTAACTCGGCTCCTCGGCGACGGCTTCGATGGGCCATACATCGCCGGAATCCTCGAGCGCCTCGGTATGGAGGTGACAGGAGACGAACCGATGACGGTCACCGTCCCGACCTATCGACCAGATGTGACTCGTCCGGCAGACCTGGTTGAGGAGGTCGCCAGAATTCATGGTTTCGACCGATTCGGAGCCACGGTGCCCACGGGCCCCGCCGGCTACCTCACGGCTGAGCAGAGACGGCTTCGTGCTCTACGGCAATCTCTCGCCGGCGTCGGGCTGAATCAGGCCATCAACCTTCCCTTTGTAAGTGAAGAGGATCTAGTCGCTGTGGGCAGGTCCGACGAGGTGGCGCGGATGCTTCGAGTCAAGAATCCTCTGCGTGACGAGGAGGGGAGACTCAG
>QQVI01000281.1 GCA_003388545.1 Actinomycetota bacterium | reverse complement strand
AGCCACCGAAAACGCGCCTCGGATGGAGCGTTGCCCTCGGTGATGTAGAGCACTGTCTTCTCATAGCCCGCAGCGGCCAAGCCCGACAGGGCTGCCTGGGTCACCAGGCGAGCCAAACCCTGATTCTTATTGGCCCGGCGCGTCATCACGTAACCGATGAACGGGGAGCCCGATACCTCCGAGATCAACACGGCAGAGGCAATCGAGCCATCGATCTCGACCACGAGTGAGTGCTCCAACAGAGGTTGGCCCTCGTTGAAGAAGGACTCCACTTCACTGGTCGCCTCCTCGATTCCCTCGCCTTCGTAGTCGATGGTCCCGATGTAGGCGTCGAGCATCAAGCCTGCAAGGCGTTCGGTGTCGTCTTTTCGAATGGAACGAAGCTCAGGCCCGGCCCCGGTCGCGATCTGGGCTGTGAGGTCGATCTCATATCGGATCTTGTCGGCCACTCCCCGAGCCTAGATACGATCGAGGCCGTGACCGACGTGCGCGTGGAGCGAGTCTGGGGTGAAGATGAGCTGCCGATCGCGGGTTTGATCCCTGTCGCAGCAGCGGAGGGCCACGGATTCGTGGCGCTAACTCACGACGAATGGCTGTCGGGGCTCAACCGATTCCAACAAGAGGGCGAGGCCTTCTTTGTTGCCTACACAGATGGCGCGCTTGCCGGGATGTGCGGCCTCAACATCGACCCTTTCATCGCTGGGCCAGATGTGGGCAGGATCAGACATCTCTACGTCGCGCCCAACGTCCGCCGACTCGGAGTCGGACGCGCCCTTGTCGAAAGCTGCATAAACCACGGCCGAGGCTCCTTTCGGCGCCTCCGCCTCCGCACCTTCGACCCTGTCGCATCTGCGTTCTACGTGGCTATTGGATTCGAAGAGGTGGAGGAACGGACTGCCACACATTCGATGTCGATGAGCTGAGGGAGAGAATCAGGTTCCCAGGATGCGAGCTTCGGCACCTGCAATCTCCGATGCCTTTTCCCACCATCGCCGATACCTGCCATATACGGCTTTGTCGCGGTCTCCGAGCATTCCAATGAGGTCGGCTGCTTCTCGATCGAGCACAGACCAATCGTCTTTCGCCAGCGGCCGGAATGCCCGCGCCTCGATCCCCGATTCCACGTGCCGCCACACACCGGCGACGTGCCCGTTGATCAGCAAAGTAGGAAGCACATCCCCGTTGTTCCTGATCACGATCTTGCGGTACTCCTCCGGGATGATCCGACTTCGATCGGCATAGGCCAGCAAGACGCTGTCCCACATCGCCATCAGGCGCGGAGGGGCCGTCGTCTCCTCGTCGGGTAGGGCAGCGCCAGGGACATCAAAGAGCCGGGGGCCGCTGCTTCCTTCGTAGACGATGAGCTCGTCCGCCATATCCTCGAGGACCGGGCGTATGGTTCCCTGCCGCAACATCGCGAATTGAGCGAAGTCCTGGGCCGTGGCCGGGCCAAATCCCTCCAGATATCTCCGGAAGAGCTGCGCCACTGCTTCGGATGTATCTGTGCGCTCGGGCGTGGTGGGAGCTGCCTTGTACGTCAGAGGCATGCCAAATGTCCATGGCAGGCTGCTACTAGGCGCATGAACCAGCGGGGCGAACGTGCGCAGTGCCCACCAGGCCCTCTCGTGGTGATCGGATCCGAGTCGCTCCCCCAAAGCCGACTCGATCTCCGACTTGGTCTTCGGCTCCGCCGTGAGCTCGAGAAGGTGTGGCACGAGCGCATCGACTTCGTCGATCGGCAGACCGCTCTCCTTGAAGCGCCGATCGAACAGCCTCGAGGCCCGCAAAGTCGACAGCATCGCTTCGTGAAACGTGGTGTATTCGCTTGCCTTGACGACATGAAGGGTGATGCGCATCAAGCTCGCCTTGACCAGATCGTGTTCCGAGAAGGCCGAGTCGAGATCGGTCGGATCGAAGCCGGCGACTCGATTCCAGAGCGCTACATAGGGCGAAGCCGGTTCCTGAGCCTGGATGGCGACCACCCTCTCCACCGCATCTACAACCGACAGAGGCTGCCTCTCGAGCAAGAGTTGGCGGTCGAGGGTGGCGCGATTGAGCCTTCGTTGCGTCAGGGCCATGCGTGCACGTTATCGAAATCAAACCCGGTGACTACATGGCCGGCGTCGCGACCGGACCGGCCGTCGCAGGCCTCATCACGCAGGGGCGGGATCCAGAGGCAAGAGCCAGCGCCGACGGCTTGGAACCAAGCAGACGTCAAACGGTCTTGGTGCCCGCAGACCAGTCGGCATATAGGTCGGCATACACACCGCCACGCTCGATGAGGTGACGATGGGGGCCCTGCTCAACGACGTAGCCACGTTCGAACACGAGAATGTCATCGGCAGCCTCAGCGGTTGCGAGGCGGTGGGCAATCGTCACCGAGGTCCTTCCTTTGATCAGTCGATCCATCGCATGGCGCAAGGCCACATCGAGCGACGGGTCGACTGCGGATGTCGCCTCATCGAGGACAAGGAGGTCTGGCGAGCCGATCCAGGCCCGGACCAACGCCACCAGCTGTCGTTCCCCGGCAGACATGCCGGCGCCTCGCTCACCGACCATCGTCTCCAGACCGCCGGGAAGGGCATCGAGCCAATCCCCCAAGTCGAGCTCGTGGAAGGCTGTGAAGATCTCGGCATCGGTTGCGTCCAGCCGCCCATATCGGACGTTGTTTGCGATGGTGTCGTCGAAGAGAAACCCCTCCTGAGGGACGAAAGCGACTCTCGACCGGAGCTGGGCAAGAGGCACCCGGTCGAGTCGAACCCCTCCGACCTCGATGACGCCCTCGGTGGGATCCAGCAGGCGCACCAGGAGCTTGGCGAATGTGGTCTTTCCCGAGCCAGTCTCTCCCACGACAGCAACACGCGACCCCTCCTTGATCTCGACGCGCACATCGGTGAGGACGTTGCCGCCGGTCGGGTATGAGAATCCGACGCCATCGAACCGGACCGCCAACCCGCTATCCGGAAGGTCTACAGGATTGTCGGGGTCCTCTATCTCCACCTCGCTATCGAGTACTTCGAGAACGCGCCGCAAACCGGACGCTGCACTCTGTGAAAACTCGAGGGTCTCCACAACGATCTGCAGCGGCTCGATGAGCAGATTGGTCAGGAAGAAGAAGGCGATCAGCTCGCCCGCCGTCATTCCCTGGCTGACTCCGATGACGACTCCCCCAACCACGATCGCCGTGGTCATTGCTCCTGCGAAGACCTCAGCCGACGAGAACAGCGAATTGCCGAACCAGTTCGTCTTGTATTCACGCTGGAACCGGGACTCGAGAGCATCGGCAACCCTCTCCTTGGTCTCGGTCTCCACTCCATATGCCCTGACGACGGGAATCGCGGAGATCGACTCACTCAAGACACCCAGGGACTTCCCGACCTCCACCCTGACGCTGTCGTAGTTGCGTCTCAGGATCTTCTGGAACCACCGCATCAAGTAGAGATACAGGGTCACTCCGACCAGGCTGATCAGGGCAAGGCGCCACTCGTAATAGAACATGACAGCGGTAGCCAGGAGAACCTGACTAGAAGCGACGACCAGGCTGACCCCTCCCCACTCCATGAACTCCTGGAGGGTTGTCACGTCCGAGGTGACTCTGGACACGAGATTGCCGCGGCGCTCCGCCTGCACGTGGAGCACCGACTGGCGAAGCAGATGATTGAAGGTCATCGTCCGGAGGTCGGACAGACCGGCAGACGAGGTGCGGACCAAGCGAAGCAAGGCGGCACGCCCGACGACGATGCCGACGATCAAAGCGGCGAAGGCCACGGCCGCCCTGACAATGACATCTCCGATGTCGATCCCTGCAGGGTTGAGGATCTCCTCGTCGATAATCTGCTGAAACACGACAGGAGTCACGATCGTTATGGCCTGGCCGACCATGGCCATCACGAGAGTGAGCCGCAATCCTTCTGCGAGGACGGGCGACTCTGCCAAGGCTCGCCGTATCAGCTTCCCGGTGGTCATCTGATCACTCATGAAGCCTCCTGCTCCATGCGACGGGCATCTTCCTCATAAGCCTGCACCAGACGTGCGTAACCCGGTGTGCTGGCCAGGAGCTCGTGATGAGTGCCGTGGGCCACAACACGCTTCTCGTCTACGTAGACCACCTCATCGGCGAGTCGGATGGACGCGGGGCGATAGGCCACGACGACGATGGTCGACGGCAGAGCAGCGCTTTTGAGGCTTCTCAGGATGGCAGCCTCGACCGATGGGTCTACCGCTGATGTTGCATCGTCGAGGATGAGCAGCCTCGGCTTTCTGATCAGGGCCCGTGCCAGGGCAATTCTCTGCCTCTGGCCGCCAGACAGGGTGGTTCCCCTCTCTCCGAGAACCGTCTCGTACTTTGCGGGAAGCTCCATGATGAACTCATGGGCGCCGGCGAGGCTCGCAGCCTGCACGATCTCATGCTGGGAGAACCCGCCGCCCAAGGCAATGTTCCCCGCGACCGTGTCATCGAACAGAAACGCGTCCTGGGCAACGTAGCCCACCTCTCGCGGGAGCTCCGAGGCGGCAAAGCTGCGCAGGCTTCTCCCGTCGATGCGGATGTCACCGGTGGCTGGATCCCACAGTCTCGCCAGCAGGAGGCTCAAGGTCGACTTGCCTGATGCGGTCGGGCCGACCACGGCGACCGTGACACCCGCCCGCAAGTCGAAGCTGAGACCCTCGAACACCGGCTCGCTTCCGTCGTAGGTGAAGTGGACCCTATCGGTGAGCACAGGCGCCGGGCCCACCTCAGGTGTTGCTTCCCTATCGCCGTAAGAGATGAAGTCCTCCGCCTCGAAAATCGCTTCGATACGTCGCCAACCAGCCTGCGATCCCGCGAGATCCCACAGCACGAACCCGATCAATTGGACCGGGAAGGCGAGCAATGCCAGCAGGTAAGCCACGGTCACCAGATCCCCGGGTGTGAGCAGACCTGCATCGATGCGAAGGGCACCCACAACGATCAGCACGATGCTGATGGCCTGAGGAAGCGCCCTGATGACGGTCTGATATGTCGTCCAGGTCGAGTTGACGTCGATGAGTCGGTCGCGAAGCTGATCGGACTCCCTGCCGAATCGCTTGGACACATACTCCTCGCGTCCCAAAGACTTCACCGTCAAGGCCCCGTCGAAGCTCTCATGGGCAACTGAGGCAACCCGGCCCCTCGCCTCCTGGACCTCCTCCCACATCTTGTAGGTGATCCAACTGCCCCGGATGTCGATGGCGATCACGATGATGAGGCCGATGAAGGCCCCCAATCCGATCCAGGGGTCGATGAGCGTGATCATCACGAACGATCCGATGAGAAGGAGGATCACGCCGCTGGCATAAGGCAGAGGCCCAAGCACGCCGGTGCCCTGGTCGACATCGGCGTCGGCCACGGCGAGCAGATCCCCGATCGACTGCTTGTCGAACCAGGACATCTTGAGCGAGAGCTGATGATCCAAGAGATCATTGCGCAGGTCCTGACGGGTGCGGAGCTGTAGATAGCCGGCCCCGGTCCTCCGGACCACGATGCCGACCGCCTTGAGGATCGCAACGGCGAGAATGGCCACGGCAGCGGGGAGGAGCAAGCCGGAGTAAGACTCATTGCCGTCGAGCACTGGAACCACCACGGTGTCGGTCACCCACCCGATGACACGGCTGGCAGCGATGATCGCACTGGCATACAGGGCTGCGCCTGAGACGGCGATCACGAAGGCGATCGGGTGGCGTCGAACAAACCTCGCGATGAGGCGCGCTCCGTCGCGCAGGACGGACCAAGGAGTCAGCTCACCAGATCTCATGACGGGACAACGTACAACCTCAACCATGGTTGAGGTCAAGTGGCGTTCAACCGGCATGATACGACTTGGCCAGCCCGCACATCGCTGAATTAAGTTGGTCCGAATGGATCTTCCAAAAGGCACGTATTACCTAGGCAAGCTGGTCGGCGACAACATCGAAGGCGACGACCGGCTTCTGTACGACAGCTCCGACCTCACGACCCACGGAGTCATCGTCGGGATGACCGGATCAGGGAAGACCGGACTTGGGATCGACCTCGTCGAAGAAGCACTACTCAACGATGTCCCGTGCCTGATCATCGACCCCAAGGGAGACATGGGAAACCTCTTGCTCAGCTTTCCCGAGTTCCGAGCGGAAGACTTCCGGCCCTGGATCGACGAGTCAGAGGCCGAAAAGGGCGGTGTCACGCCCGACGAACTGGCCGCAGAGAAGGCCGAGCTCTGGAAGAAAGGGCTCGAAGGCTCCGGAATCACCGGCGACAGGCTCCGTGTATTGAACGAGAGCACCGAGATCACCATCTACACGCCAGGATCAGGGGCAGGGGTCGGGCTCAACGTCCTCGGCTCATTGTCTGCCCCGGACCTCGATTGGAGCAGCGAGGGCGAAGTGGCCAGAGATGAGATAGAGGGCCTCGTGTCCTCATTGCTGCTCCTCGCAGACATCGAGGCAGACCCCGTTTCCGACCCAAGGCACATTCTCATCGCCACGATCATCGAGCATGCTTGGTCCGCCGGGAAAGACCTCGACCTGGCATCGCTGGTAGGCCAGATCCCGAAGCCTCCCTTCCGCAAGCTCGGTGTGTTCGAGCTGGACACGTTCTTTCCGGAGAAGGACCGAATGGAGCTCGCGATGAGACTGAACGGACTTCTCGCCTCGCCCAGCTTCGCCAGCTGGCTCGAAGGCGTGCCGCTCGACATCGAGACCATGATCGGCGGGGGCGATCGCACCAAGGCCGCCGTTGTCTACCTAGCGCACCTCTCCGAGACAGAGCGCCAGTTCATGGTCACGCTGCTGCTGACGCGCATGATCACATGGCTACGCAGCAAGTCGGGGACATCTGACCTGCGGGCACTCATCTACATGGACGAGGTGTTCGGATACGTCCCGCCCGTGAGGGAGCCTCCGACCAAGAAGGCCATCCTGACGATCCTCAAGCAAGCCCGCGCCTTCGGTGTCGGGATGGTCCTTTCCACGCAAAACCCGGTCGACCTCGATTACAAGGCGCTTTCCAACGCGGGCACGTGGATGATCGGACGACTCCAGACGGAGACGGACAAGAAGCGTCTGCTCGATGGGCTCAACGCCGCCTCAGGCGGTGTCGACACCGGCGAGATGGACGACCTGATCTCGGCGCTCGACAAAAGGCAGTTCATCCTCCACTCCACTGGCTCGGACCGACCCAGCATCTTCGGCACTCGATGGGCGCAGTCTTATCTGGCAGGGCCCCTCACCAGGGACCAGGTGACCGTGCTCATGGGCGATTCGCGATCGAAACTCTCCGCACCCACTGAAACGGAGTCTCCTGCCGTTGCGGCGGCCACGACACCTCCCGGTGACGATGACTCATCAGTGCCGGTCATGCCGCCGGTGTCTGATTCTGTCTCCACCGTCTATGCAGATCCAGCAGCGGAGTGGCTGGCCGCACTCGACGCCAACCCCACCTCCGATACGTTTGCGATCGGTGCCGCAGCCACGGTTCAAGCGTTGTACGACGATCGGTCCTCAGGCCTCAACCACCAGGAGACTTACGAAGCCATCATCTTCCCCCTCGCCACGGTCCTCGATCCGTCGAGTGTGGTCTCTGTAGATCATGACGAGCGCGACTTCGGCGCTGAGCCCCCACCTGCCGCGACCTATGAGGTGCCGGGAGCCGACATCGAAGCCTCGTCCTTCTGGTCTGGGCTGGGCAAGGACCTGAAAAACCACCTGGTGGCCTCTCGCACAGTGCGCATCCTCAAGAACGGCCACCTCGGCATCTATTCCAGGGTGGGCGAGTCGGAGGAGGACTTCCTGGCGCGTTGCGAGGCCGAGGCCGCCAAAGCGGCCGACGCCGAGATGGCCAAGCTCAAGGACAAGTACAAAGCACGCATCGACAGGGTGAAGGACCAGATCTCGAAGGCCGAAGCCCGTGTGATCGAGC
>QQVI01000309.1 GCA_003388545.1 Actinomycetota bacterium | reverse complement strand
CGCCGTGGGCCCCGACGGCTCGGTGGGCTACGAGGAGATCCGCCGTGCCATCACCGCCGGTCGCACCGGGCAGGTCGCCGTTCTCACGCCGGAGAGAAACGTCGCGTCGGTCCTCGAGATCTACACCTCTGTCGGGCGTGGCCCGATTGCGCTGGGAGACGCGGCAGCCCCCACCGGCGCTCCCGTGTCGGTCGATGTCATGACAGTCCTCGGCACGTCGGGCACCACAGGGGCGCCGAAGCTCGTTCCGCTCACCGTGGCCAACTGGAAGGCTGCCGTGGAGGCGTCGGCAACCCACCTCGGCCACACGGCGGATGATGAGTGGCTGGTAGCCATGCCACTGCATCACGTCGGTGGCCTGTCGGTCCTCTTCCGAAGCTCGCACGTCGGGGGGAGGGTGCGGCTCCTCGCCGACTTCGACCCGGTGGAGTTCTCCGACGCGCTTGGCGTCGTCACGATGGCATCCGTGGTTCCGACGATGCTGAGACGTGTGCTGGACGTCGATCGGCGACGATTCGACGGGCTCAAGGCCGTTCTCGTGGGAGGGGGGCCAATCCCACCGGGTTTGCTCGAGGAGGCTTGGGAGAGAGGGATACCGGCCCTACCGACCTATGGGATGACTGAGACATGTGCCCAGGTGGCGACACTGCGGCCGGGGTCACCTCCCGCGTATCGCGCCCACCTGCTGCCTGGACTGGAGGCGAGGACGTCCCAGGACGGCAGAATCTCGGTGCGCGGGCCGCAGGTCTTCACGGGATACTTGGGAGAGGAATCTGTGCTGGTCGACGGCTGGTTCTTGACCGGTGACCTGGGAGAGGTCCTGGAAGATGGGTCGCTTCAGATCACCGGCCGGGCCGATGACGTGATCGTCACCGGCGGGGAGAATGTCGATCCTTCGATTGTCGAGGTGACGATCGCCTCCCATCCCGGCGTGACCGGCGCCATGGTCGTTGGCGTCCCCTCCGTGGAGTGGGGCAGCGAAGTGGTATGCCTCGTGACTGGCGATGTGCCGGTGCGGTCGCTCGAGCTCTATGTGAGGGAGCGCCTCAAGCCGTTCGAGGTGCCCAAGCATTGGCTGGTCGTGAGCGAGCTGCCGACAACCGCCCTCGGGAAGCCCGACCGGGAGACAGGCCGCCGGATTGCCGTCCGCGGCTCAGCTCCTCCGCGCGATGAGGACTCCCTCACGTAGGGGGACCGCCACCGCCTCGAAGGCGGGATCGCTTGCGATCTTGCGATTGAATGCGTCGGTCCCGTGACCCTCGTCGATCCAGCCTGCACCCGTCCCATAGACGTTGTCGGCCACGATGAGCCCGCCTGGCTTGATCATCGGCCCGACCATGTCGAGGTAGGCGACGTATTCGGACTTCACTGCGTCGATGAAAGCGAAGTCGACGGTGCCATCGCCCCAGGACTCCCGCAGCCCTGGCAGAACTCTTAGGGCTGGTCCCTCCACGACGTCGACCCGGTCGGCGACACCCGCAGCCTCCAACTCGGTACGGGCGAAGGCGGCATGCCTGGCGTCGTATTCGATGGTTGTCAAGGTCCCTTCCGGGGCCAGGCCTCGTGCTATCCAGATCGCGCTGTAGCCGGCCAGTGTCCCCAGCTCGAGAGCCCGCATCCCATCGGTGAGGGACACCAGGATCTTGAGTAGCCGACCCACGTCGGCCGAAACCGCGATTCGGGGCAGCCCCGCTGCGCCGGCTCGGTCCATGAGGGAGGCGAGATGCTCGTCTTCCCTCCCGAACACTTCTTGCGAGTAGGCCTGTGTGTGCGCCCATCGGTCCGGGTTCATCATGGCCCTTCTGCCTCCTGTGAGCCGGACTCGCGATTTCGCTTCAGCCAGGCGCGTACCCACCACAACTCGTCGTCCTTCTTGCCGGCTCCGGGGATGGGCTTTCCCGTTCCCGGCAAGTCGTCGAATTCTCCATCGGCGATGGCCTTCTCGATCAACTCTTCGATCCAGGTTGGGTTCTCTGCCGGGTCCTTCACAGCGGCCAACGTTATCGCGTCATCCGACCTGCGACTCGGGGCAAATGCGGGGTCACCACTCGGGTGTCTGCCTCTTCTTCTTGATCTCGGAGCGATGACGCTTCTCCTCGAGGCGCCGCTCGTTCGAGGCCCGAGTCGGCTTGGTCTTGCGTCGCTTCGGTCTGGGCTTGCTCGCCTTCTCCAGGATCTCTACCAGACGCTGGCGGGCCAGGGCGCGATTCCTCCACTGGCTGCGTGACTCCGAGGCGGTGACCACGACCACCGACCTGCCGAGGCGACCGGTCAGCCTCGCGATGACGTCTTCGGGTAGGGATGAGGCTTCCAGGTCGAACCTCAACGTGACTGCGGTGGCGCTCCTGTTGGCATGCTGCCCACCGGGCCCCCTGCTCGTATCGAATGACTCCTCGAGGTCGCCTTCGGGTATATCCCAATTCCCGAATTTGATCCCGTCCTGGCTCACCTCAGTCGACTACTCATCCTCGTAGTACTCGGTGCCGAGATGGGTGATCGCCTCTTCGCCGACCATGTCCCGCAGGTTGTTCTTGAGCTTGGTCAGCTGGATGAACAGGTCGTTCTCGGGGTACAGGCCTTCTGCGTGCTGTGGGCTCTTGAAGTAGAACGACAGCCACTCCTGGATCCCGGATTTTCCTGCTCGCGCTGCAAGGTCCATGAACAGGGCCAGGTCGAGCACGATCGGCGCAGCCAGGATCGAGTCCTTGCAGAGGAAGTCGATCTTGATCTGCATCTTGTACCCGAGCCATCCGAAGATGTCGATGTTGTCCCAACCTTCTTTGTCGTCGCCTCGGGGCGGGTAGTAGTTGATGCGGACCTTGTGATAGATGTCGCCGTAGAGATCCGGATAGACGCTGGGCTCGAGGATTTGATCCAGAACCCCGAGTTTGGAGACTTCCTTCGATTTGAAGCTCTCGGGGTCGTCGAGCACCTCACCGTCCCGGTTCCCGAGGATGTTGGTCGAGAACCACCCGTTGATCCCCAGCATCCTCGCCTTCAGGCCGGGGGCGACCATCGTCTTCATCAGTGTTTGGCCGGTCTTGAAGTCCTTGCCGGCTATTGGCACACCTCTCTCCTTGGCCAGCTGAACGAGAGCGGGCACGTCCACCGTCAGGTTCGGGGCGCCGTTCGCAAATGGGACCCCCATCTGCAGGGCTGCGTAGGCGTAGATCTGCGACGGGCTGATCGCAGGGTCGTTGGCTTTCAAACCGGTTTCGAAAGCGTCGAGGTCTCGATGAGAGTCGGAGAGGTCCCGATATGCCTCTGTCGAGCCACACCAGACCATCGCCAGCCTGTCGAGCTGCTTCTCGGATCTGAATCGGTCGATGTCCTCCATGAGGTTCTCGGCGAGAGTCATGTAGGACGTCTCGTCCTTCACATGGTCTACGTTGTCCAGGTTCTTGACCCACTCATGGGAGAAGACCGCTCTCATGGGCTTGATTTGACGGAGCTCGTCGCCGATGCCTTCGACATGACGGGGGTCGAGGACGCCCGCTTTCATCGCGGAGGTATAGGCATCGTCGGAATATGGATCCCATCCTCCGAACTCGAGATCGTCGAGCCCTGCCAATGGCACGAGCTCTTTGATCATCGGGTTGCGGCCTTCGGTCCGCTTGCCAAGGCGGATGTGCGCCATCTGGGTCAGAGATCCGAATGGGGTGGCATATCCCTTGCGTGCGGCGAGCACGCCGGCCACGAAAGTCGTGGAGACCGCTCCCATTCCCGGGGTGAGGATTCCCAGCTTTCCTTCGGCAGGGGCGATCGAATTGGGGTCAGACATGGACCTCAGGTTACTCAGATGGCCATGGGTAACCTTGGCCCGTGGCGATCACCCCCGACTCCATCGGCCCAAGCGTCGACGTTGCCCTCCTGGCAGACTCGGTTCAGGCGGTCCGGGGCAAACTCTTCATCCTCGGCGGTGGCTGGGACACCCTCTGGGTGCGCAACTTCCCGGCCCGGCACCCCTCCCTGGCCATCGGATTGCGGCTTCGCATCCCCACTTCGTGGCACAGTGACGAAGTGCGTCTCTCTGTTGAGCTCCAGGATGCAGATGGCAGTGCCATATTTCCCCAGCCTCTCACGCAGCAGATCCGGATTCCGTCCCAAACCGATCCCGAGACGACCGATCTCGGGTTGGTGAGATCGTTCACCTTCAACAACCTCGTGTTTCCCCGGGAGGGCAGCTATTCGTTCGTTATCTCGGTCGACGAGGAGCCGGTCTCACGTCTGCGCTTCCGGGTCAGAAAACGCAGCGACCAATCCTGAGGCGCAATCCTGACGCGAAAGGCGCACGGCTCTAGGCAACCTTCGTTGACCGCTGCCTGGCGCATGCGCCGCATTTGCCTAGCGCGAGCGACTGGATAGGGTCTTCGGAACCCCAAGGGACTCCAGGTACCGGTCCCCCCAAGTAATCCCAACCAAATGGAGGCGCTTTCATGCCGTCCAAGAGGACATTCTTCAACGCGCTTGCCGTGTTGACCATCGTGGTGATGGTGGTGGCCGCGAGCCCCACGGCCCTTGCAACTTCGGAACCTCCCTTCGAGATCCGGTTCCCACAGCAGACATCAGTCACAGAGTTCGACTCGACGTTCGGCGCCGGCCGGTCGGGCGGTCGACGCCACAAGGGCAACGACTTGATGGCACCCAAGATGACACCTGTGTATGCGGCAGCCGATGGGGTGGTCGTCACCATCTCCGACGGGAAGACGTCCGGTCGATACCTGACCATCGACCATGTAGATGGATGGTCCACGAGTTACATGCACCTCAACAACGACGACCCTGGCACCGACAACGGGCGCGCCGACTGGAGTCACACCCTTGCTCCTGGCATCGAGGAAGGTGTGTCCGTGTCCGCCGGCCAACTCATCGGGTTCGTGGGTGACTCCGGAAACGCGGAGTGGACAGGGTCACACACCCACTTCGAACTGAGGAAGAACGGGACCGCGATGAATCCGTACAACCTTTTGCTCGAAGCCTTTCGGAGAGATGAGCGTCTTCTCGTGGGAGTCGATCGTCTCCTGACCAGCCAGGTGATCCCGGCCTACATGGAATAACCCGGGATTAGATGCTGGCCGCGTCGTCGAGAGCGACAACTCGTTCGACGACGTCAGGGTCTCCGGTGGCAACCACGGCGACTTCGGGCACCTTCACCGGAGGGGTCTCGCCATCGTGGACCCAGATCACGCGCTTGACCCCGGCAACGGCGTTTGCCCACGAAGCGAGCACCTGGTCTTCAGACTTGGCGAAGGAGCGTTCCCGATCATCACGCGCCGCCTCGGTTATGAGAATCGCGCTGAAGCACCGGGTCGCCGCACCCTGAATGTGTGAGTCGTCCGACACGTCTCCCAGCGCGACTTTCACTCCTTTGTCTTTGAGCCGCTGTCCTTCGGTCTCATCGGTGACAAAGGCTCGGACCTCTCGAGGGGGGTCGACAAGAGCATCGATGATCCTCGAACCGATGGGTGTGTCGGCTCCGATGACGATCACAGGCATGACTCTTCGACGGTAGTTGCGGGCGGCGCGTAACGTCTCGCCGGTGAGCTCCGAGACCTGGGAATCCGCACGCCGCTGGCATCTGATGCGCTGGCTGGTCTACTACCTCCTCGAAGATCTCGTGCCCCCTGATATGGCCGCAGGTGCGGACATCCTCGACTTCTCGGCCGGTCTCGGCGATCTATCGCTCTACATGGAAGAAGCCGGGGCGCGATCTGTGCTGGCGACCCGTCCCGAGCCGGAGCCGGGCGACGCCGACGTCGACTGGGTGACTGAGGTAGCCGCAGGAAATCTGGTCGAGCGGATGGAGGGCCGTCGATTCGATGTGGCGGTCGCCAGGATGGTCTTCCAATTCCCCACCTGGGAAGGTGACCGTGCCGACCCGGACACGATGTTGGCGGAGTTCTCCGACGTGCTCCGGCCCGGGGGCCGGCTTGTTGTGGCATTTCACGAGTTCGTTGCGGTGGAAGAGGAGCCTTACGGCGTCGAGATCCCCGATGTCGAAGAGGTTCTCACTGCACGACCTGAGTTGGCTCGCGTCGTCCGATATCTCAATCTGCCCCCCAGGGAGGGGCCTCTGGGTCAGACCGGATTCGGCTTGAAGGTCCCTATGTTCATCAGCTCGCTCGTGTCGAACCACTTCGTCCCCGAGTCGGCTTCGCACGTGGAGCCATTTACGTTCCCCCTCGATCTGAGTGAGATGTCGGATGCCCAGGTCGAGCAGCTGGGACGAGATGTGATGGAGATGAAGAAGCGCCGGTTGGCCTGGGTGCCGGACCCATACGATCGTCCCGCCCGTATCCGCACGCTGTTGGCCGAATTGAGCCCGGTCATGCCCCACGTTGCCTGGCCGGTCGTCAAGATCGTGGCGCGTCGGCTTTGACCCGGGCAGCGACGAGTCTCTCGCCATTCTTTTTGATCAGGGATTCAGGCCGCTACAATTTCCCTATCGGCGTAGTGGAAATACGTCGACCTGGCCTTTTGTTGTACTACATGAGGCACATGATTTCTTTTTCTAGAGGTGAGTATCTGTGGCGACAGTTGATATCGATCTAGGCGGCTATCAACTCGGCTGGCGAGATGAAGTCGAGCTTGCATTCGAGCCCCGCAAGGGCCTCGATGAGGACGTGATCCGCCAGATGTCCGCGATGAAGAAGGAACCCGAGTGGATGCTCGAGTTCCGGCTCAAGGCGTACCAGCGCTTCTTGCGCAAGCCCATCCCTCAGTGGGGTGGCGGAGGTGCGCTCGACACCATCGACTTCGACGACATCTACTACTACGTGAAGCCGGAGGGGGAGCAGCAGAAAGACTGGGACATGGTCCCCGAGTCGATCAAGCAGACGTACGAGAAGCTGGGTATCCCCGAAGCCGAGCGGAAGTATCTCGCCGGCGTCACCGCCCAATACGAGTCCGAGGTCGTCTATCACCGCAACCGGGAGGATCTCGAGGAGCTGGGAGTCCTGTTCACGGACATGGACACTGCGCTGCGCGAGTACCCCGACATCGTCAAGGAGCACTTCGGCACGGTCATTCCACCCAATGACAACAAGTTCGCCGCCCTCAACTCGGCGGTCTGGTCTGGTGGGTCGTTCATCTACGTGCCGCCGGGCGTGCATGTCGACCAGCCGCTTCAGGCCTATTTCCGCATCAACTCGGAGAACATGGGCCAGTTTGAGAGAACCCTGATCATTGTCGATGAGGGTGCCTACGTGCACTACGTCGAAGGTTGCTCCGCCCCGACCTACAGCACCGACTCCCTGCATTCGGCAGTCGTCGAGATCATCGTTAAGGAAGGTGGGCGCTGCCGCTACACGACCATCCAGAACTGGTCGAACAACGTGTTCAACCTCGTGACCAAGCGAGCGGCCGCCTATCGCAACGCCACGATGGAGTGGGTCGATGGGAACCTCGGTTCGCGTCTCACGATGAAGTACCCGGCCGTGTGGCTCATGGAGCCGGGCGCCCATGGTGAGGTCCTCTCCATCGCGTTTGCCGGTGAGGGCCAGCACCAGGACGCCGGGGCCAAGATGGTCCACGTCGCTCCTGACACCACTTCGACGATCGTCTCCAAGTCGATTTCGAAGGGTGGGGGCCGTTCCGGGTACCGAGGCCTGGTGCGAGTCGAGCCAGGCGCCGAGAATGCGAAGAGCTTCGTGCGTTGTGACGCCTTGATCCTGGATGAGGACAGTCGGTCCGACACCTACCCGTACATGGAGATCGAGGAGAACGATGCCGAGATCGGCCACGAGGCCACCGTGTCGAAGGTTGGCGAGGAGCAGTTGTTCTACCTGATGTCCCGCGGGCTCACCGAAGACGAGGCGACCTCGATGATCGTGGCAGGCTTCATCGAGCCGATCGTCAAGGAACTCCCCATGGAGTATGCGGTAGAGATGAACCGGCTCATAGAGCTCAACATGGTCG
>QQVI01000052.1 GCA_003388545.1 Actinomycetota bacterium | reverse complement strand
TGACACGATCGCGGTAGAAGCGATAGCTGGGGTAGGCGATCCGCAACTGTCTTTCCTCGTAGCGGCTCTTGAGCCAGAAATACACCAACAACAAAACCGAAAGGGCCAATGCCGACGTGGAGCCGAGGAAGAGGGCTGCCCCGGCGAACAGCAGGACCACTGAGGTGTACATCGGATGACGGACCCAGCGATAGGGGCCGGAGACGATCATCGCTCCCCCGGAGGCAGGCTCGGGCACTGCAGTCAGCCCTGCTCCGAGGCTCCGGGCACTCCATGCCATACCCACCAGGCCGACCAATCCGAGAAGTGCCCCGATGAGCCTGCCGATGCCTACCCTGCCATCCGGCATCGAGCCTTCGATGACGTAGGCCAGGCCAATCGCAGCGAAGACAACGAGCTGGCCGGCAACCCAGAGCCTCCCGGGCCACCTTCGCTCCCGTGACCACTCGATCGCTAGGAGATCGACGCCACCGGGCGGCGTGCGAGGCAGAGCCTCCGACGCCGTGACTCCCCGTCCCACCGGCGCATCCGGCCATACCCCCACCAGCGGCTCGAGCACGAAACGACGTTCTGTGGCCCTCGGATGGGGAACAACCAGCACCGGCGGGTCGTCGATGGCCTCCCCGTCGGTGGCGACAATGTCGATGTCCAATGTCCTCGGGCCCCATTCGACCTCCCGCTGCCTCCCCCGGACCCGCTCGATCTCGTGGGCCAGGCGGAGGAGCTGGTGCCCGCCGAGCTGGGTTTCGACTATCGCCACCGCATTGAGAAACGGCTCCTGCTCGGGCCCACCCACCGGCTCCGTTTCGTACAGCGGGGATACGGCAACCAATTCTGTCTTGTTGGCCAGGGCATCGAGCGCCGCCCTGAGATGATCGACCCGATCGCCCAGATTCGATCCCAGAGCGAGGGCGTAGCGGGTCACCGGCTACGTTCGATCGTCACCGCGACATCTGAGAAGGGCAGGTCGATTGGTGCTTCGGGTTTGTGGACTGTCACCGACACGGTCTCCACGCTGGGGTTTTCGAGGACAAGCTCGGCCAGGCCCTCGGCAAGACGCTCGATCAGGTCGAAGGTCCGGCTGGATGCGAACTCGGCAGCCCGCATGGCGAGTGCGCCGTAGTCGACGGTGTCACTCAGATCGTCGCTGTTGCCGGCTGTGCTCAGGTCGAGCCCCAATTCGAGATCTATCAGGAAGGGCTGGTCGCGAGACTTCTCCCTTTCCAGCACACCATGTCTTGCGTGGACTTCGATACCTGTGATCCGGATGCGGTCGGCGCTCAACTCTCGCCGTTGGGTATGAGGGACCGACCCTCGGGCCCCAAAGCGCGGCCCAGGATCTGCTGAATGACTGCGAGCGCCAATATTGAGTCTTGCACGAGGCCGGAGTTCACGAGATACCCGCCAAGCAAGCCCCCCACGGTGTCGTCCACCGCCTCGCGATGGACGAGGACTCTCGCCTTCTTTCGCGACAAGGCAAGATCGAGAGTCTTGAAGAAAATGATCTGATCGCGCTTCTCGATGTGGCTATCGAGCGGGACCGTGTAGGTGGCGATGCCCGCCTCCCGGTACGCGGCGACATTCTGATTCCCCGGCAGCATCGAGACGACCGTGTTGATGTGAGCCTCTTCAACGAGCCACGTGATCTCTTCCTCACGCCGCACCTTGCGGTGTTGGAAGCCCGAACCGCCTACACGTTCGGATACGGCGAGACGGTCGTTGATGACCCATTTGAAGCCACGCGGCTTCAGTCCTGCTGCCATTTTTCCCATTCCTGGGGGTCCACGATAGCGGCGGCGATCCTGAGCGCATCCCGGGATTTGGCCACATTGTGAACCCTAAAAACCCTTGCGCCCCGCTCGAAGGCGAGTGACGTTGCGATTGCGGTTTGAGTGTCGCGACGCTTGGGATCCGGCTCTCCCGTTATCACCCCGAGCGTCGATTTACGGGAGAGGCCGACCATCACCGGATAGCCGGCCCTGCTCAGCTCCTCCAGTCGCGAGAACAGCTCGAGATTGTGACGCGTGGTCTTGCCGAAGCCGAAGCCCGGATCGATCACGATCGCATCGGGGCGGACCCCCGCATCTTCCAACTGCAGGGCGCGTCCAACCAGATAGGCCCTGATCTCGGCGACCACGTCGCCGTACTTGGGTTCGTCCTGCATCGTGCGCGGGTCGCCTTGCATGTGCATGACGACGACGCCGGCGCCAGTGCGAGCAGCCACATCGACCATCTCAGGGTCTCGAAATCCTGTCACGTCGTTGATCACCGATGCCCCCGCGTCCAGAGCCCGCAGGGCAACCTCCGGTTTCGAGGTATCGACACTGACCGGAACACCTTTGGATACGAGACCGGTTATCACCGGCAGTATTCGGGCGGTCTCCTCTTGCTGCGGAACAGGATCGGCACCCGGTCGGGTCGATTCACCTCCGACGTCGATGAGGTCCGCACCCTCGGAGTGCATGCGAATGCCGGCCGCGACAGCCGCGTCCGCCTCAAGATTCTCGCCACCATCGGAGAACGAATCGGGGGTGACGTTGAGGACCCCTACGAGAATCCCCCGCTTGAGGTCATGGCGACCGGCTGTGGTTCTCCAGTGGGCGATGCCTAGTGCCCCATGCCCAGCAACAACGACATCGCCTCCGATCGGGTGCTCGGGTTGGACTCCATGACCCCGCGCACTGCCGACGTCACAGTCTTTGCTCCTGGCTTCCTGACGCCCCTCATCGACATACAGAGGTGTTCGGCTTCGATCACCACGATCACGCCTAGTGGATCCAAACGCTCGCACAGAGCGTCGGCCACTTGAGCCGTCAATCGCTCCTGCATCTGGGGGCGTCGGGCGTAGGCATCTACCAGTCGAGCCAGTTTGGACAAGCCCGTCACGCGGCCCCTTGGCATGTAGCCGACATGGGCTTGGCCGTGAAAGGGGACGAGATGATGCTCACACATCGAGTAGAAGGGGATCTCACGGACGATCACGATCTCCTGGTAGTGCTCCTCGCCAAAGAAGGCGTCGACCACGTCTCCCGGGTCTTCATGAATGCCCGAGAACACCTCCGCGTAAAACCGTGCCACCCGTTGTGGTGTGTCGATCAGCCCTTCACGATCGGGGTCTTCCCCCAGGCCCTCCAGGATCTCTCGCACTGCTTTTTCGATACGGGCCTGATCGATCTCTGACATCGCACAGAAGGGTACCGGTTAAACCAAGCAAAGGGCCTTGACAGATCGTCTCGATGACGGCATAGTGATGTCAAAGTGATGTCATACAGACATCGCAACGACACTACCGAGGAGAGAGTCATGATGTGGATACGATCAACAGACGGCCTGGAAGCCGAGCTCCAAGAGCGCATCAGGAGATACCGAAAGACCCGCTAAGAGACATGCAGATATCCCACCTAATGGTCGGCCTCGAACAACAGGTCGACAATCAGCTTCGGTTCGCCGACCCCGAACGCTCCGCCATGATCGGCGAGATCCTCGGAGTGATCACACCGGCGGTGCGACAAACGATGTTTGAGGTGGTCGAAGCCGCCGTGGCTGAAATCAACTCACAGCTGAGCGGCCAACGAGTCGAGATCAAGCTCGTAGATGGCGACCCTGAGCTCATTGTCGACCGGGAAGCAGTCCCCCCACCTCCGCCTCCTCCGGGAGCGCCGGATCCAGACGATTTCGACGAAGCTCGTATCACGCTTCGCATCCCCGGATACTTGAAAGAAGTCATCGCGGAGGCAGCCAAGTCTGCCGGCGACTCGGTCAACTCATACGTCGTGGACGCCTTGCGAACGACAGCCGGCACATCCGCCTCGAGCCCCAAAAGGACCGTGAGTCGAAAGATTCAGCTGTGATCGAGCAGAGTTTCGAGATCGGCTCAGATGCAACACTGGACATCCGAATTGCTACGGGCAAGGTCGAGATACGAAGGGGCAAGGATGGATTGGCTGTGGTGAGGGCGCGTGGCGACACGGACAACCTCACCGTCGAGCAAAGGGGCTCGACCATCTGGATCTCAGCAGAACGGCGCAGCAACTGGGTGGCGAGGTCCATATATGTGACGATCGAGGTGCCGGACGGCCTCGACGTCGATGCCGGAGTGGCCAGCGCCGACTTCGAGTGTGAGCCAGTTGTCCGACGCCTCGGTGTCAACTCGGCGTCGGGCGATATCAGGCTCACCGATTGCGCCGATCTTTCGGTCAAAACCGCCAGCGGTGATGTCCACGGCAACGACGCTGCGGGGCGCCTCGACTTCGTCAGCGCCTCGGGCGACCTTCACATGGGCGGGATCGGTGGGCGGGCGGACATCTCCACCGCATCGGGAGACGTCCGCATCCTCAAGGCTTCGGGCCCTGTCAACGTGTCGACGATGTCGGGGGACGTCCGCATCGAGCAGTTCGAAGGAGACGATCTGAGGGCGAAGGCCATGTCGGGAAACGTGGATGTCGGGATCCCAGCCGGCACTACGGTCGATTTGAAGGCCACGACGCTGTCAGGCGATATCCGGCTCCCTGAGCCTGCCGCGTCCGACCCGTCATCGAACGGCCTCACTGTCAGCGTGAGCGCCCGTTTGGTTTCGGGGGACTTGAGGATTCGCCGGGTCTGACCCCGAATGGTTTGCCGGCGATCAGGCGCCGGCGTCGGCGGGCCGGCTCCGAGGCCGGAATCCCTTCTTGGCCCGTGTCGTGCTGGGCACGTCTTCCTCGGGCTCTTCGACTTCCTCGGCTGCCGCGATCTGATCGCGTGGCATCGGCTGTGGGATGATCGGGTTCTCTGGGTAGCGGATTCGGAGCGATCCCTCTTCGGTGTGCTCCCACTTGGGGACATCGGCGAAGATCTCGGCTACTCGCTCACGATCGACCGTCTCGTGCTCCAGGAGCTCTGAGACCATGCGCTCCATGGCGTCCTTGTGATGGCTGAGGATCGCCCGAGCCTCCTCGTGCGCAGCGTTGATCATCTTGCGCACTTCACCGTCGATGAACGCCGCCACCTCGTCGGAGTAGTCCTGCTGTCGGGAGTAGTCCCGCCCAAGGAAGACCTCGCCGTTGGCCTTGCCGTACTGCATCGGTCCGAGCTCGTCGCTCATCCCGTATTCCATGACCATGCGCCGCGCTATCTGAGTCGCCTTCTCGATGTCGTTGGCGGCTCCAGATGTCGGGTCGGCGAAGATCAGCTCCTCGGCCGTGCGGCCACCCAAGAGCATGGCGAGCTGATCGACCAGCTCGCTCCTGCGAACGAGGTATTTGTCGTGCGTGGGTAGGGCAAGTGTGTGACCCAGGGAGCGGCCCCGAGCAACGATCGTCACTTTGTGGACCGGGTCGGAGTTGGGAAGCGCATAGCCGACCAGGGCGTGGCCTGTCTCGTGATAGGCGATGAGCTCCTTTTCGTCGTCGGTCATCACCCGGGTCTTGCGCTCGGGGCCGGCGATGACCCTGTCGATTGCCTCCTCGAGCTCCGACATCCCGATTCTCTTCTTCTTACGACGGGCGGTGAGCAGCGCTGCCTCATTGATCAGGTTGGCCAGGTCTGCACCGGTGAAACCCGGAGTTCGACGAGCCAGGACCTCGAGATCGATCTCCTTACCTAGGGGCTTGCCCTTGGAGTGAACCTCCAGGATGGCGGCACGGCCCTCGAGGTCAGGTGCGTCCACGACGATCTGCCTATCGAAGCGCCCTGGCCGAAGCAGCGCCGGGTCGAGGATGTCGGGCCGGTTGGTAGCGGCCATCACGATGACGCCTGAGTTGCCCTCGAATCCGTCGAGCTCCACCAGCAGCTGGTTGAGGGTCTGCTCCCTCTCGTCGTGGCCTCCACCAAGACCTGCGCCACGGTGGCGGCCCACCGCGTCGATCTCGTCGATGAACACGATCGCTGGAGCGCTTTGCTTGGCTTGCTCGAAGAGGTCGCGCACGCGCGCCGCACCGACACCGACGAACATCTCGACGAAATCGGAGCCCGAGATCGTCATGAATGGAACCCCGGCCTCACCGGCCACGGCCTTGGCCAGCAGGGTCTTGCCGGTGCCTGGAGGGCCAAACAAGAGGACGCCTTTGGGGATCTTGGCCCCGATTGCCCGGTACTTGTCCGGGTTGGCGAGGAAGTCTTTGATCTCTTCCAGCTCTTCCTTTGCCTCCTGGAGGCCGGCGACGTCGTCGAAGGTGACCTTGGGCTGCTCCTTGCCAACTGTCTTTGCTCGGGACTTGCCGAACTGCATGACCCGGTTCCCGCCGCCTTGCATCTGCATGAAGATGAAGACCATGAAGCCGAGCAGGAACAGCCATGGCAAGAAGCTGATCAGATAATCGAAGAACCCCGGTGGCTGGGAGTCGGTGGAAACTGGCGTTCCGCTGGCAATAGCCGTCTCGGTTAGCTGGCCCTCGAACCCATCGGGATAGGGAGCAAACCTGTCAAAGGCGCCCTCAGGTGCGTCACTGCCTTCCAAGCGCGCCTGAACCTCATTGGAGCGCTCGAGTATCTGAACCGACTCGAAGTCGCCTGCTTCCATGCTGGAGACGAATTCGGAAAGGGTGACCTCTTCAGGGCCCGCTACCTGGTCGAACCACCACTGAGCGACGAGGGCCAGCATGATGATCGACACCCCGTAGATCAGCAAGGTTCGGAGGGTTCGGTTCACAATTACCTCAATTCAAGGCTTGAGAAAAGATTCGTAAGTTCATGCTACGTCAGATGTCGACGTAGACGAACCCCTCTTTCAGAGAAGTTCGGGGCCCATGACCCCAACGTATGGGAGGTTCCGATACTTCCCTGCGTAATCCAGGCCATACCCGACCACGAACTCCGGGCCGATGTTGAACCCGACATACTTGACGTCGATCGGCACCCTCTGGATGCCCTCTTTGAGGAGCAGCGTGGCGATCTCCAAGGACGCCGGCTTTCTCACCTTGAGACTCTTGAGCAGATAGTTCAGGGTGAGCCCGGAATCGATGATGTCCTCGACGATGAGAACATGACGGCCTTCGATCTCCTCATCGAGGTCTTTGAGGATCCGCACCACACCTGACGTCTGTGTCGAAGCCCCATATGAACTGACGGCCATGAAGTCGAACTCGACCGGGAGGTCGATGGTGCGTGCCAGATCGGCCATGATCATGAAGGCCCCTCGGAGGACCCCAACCAGAAGCAACTCCTCACCTTGGTAATCCTCGGTGATCTTCGCTCCCATCTCGGCGAGCGTTTCGTCGATCTCCTCGGTTGTGATCAAAGGCTTGATGTCCATTAACCGCGTGCTTTCGATCGGTGAGGCTCAGAAGGTAGTCATGTGATGTCGCTTCTGACCAAAAGCGGGATCAGCCCTCGACCCGGCACACGAGGTGAGGGCCGTCTCTCTCCACCCGGATCTGCCCCTCGATCTGGGCGGCAGCGGTCTGGCCGAGAAGAACTTGTTCCACCCGGCCGATCTCGTCACTCGTGAGATGTGGTTGTTCACGAAGTGACCCGACCATTGCTGAGAGCACACGAGCCCGAATCGGGGAATCGAGCACGATCAGAGACGCGGCCGCCACTCTGGCCTCACTGTCGCCGACAAGGAGGTTCGCGACGCGGGAGGCCTCGGCGTCGAGGTGATCGGCGTCGGCGCGCACATGCTCTGCGGTGCGCGCCAAACCCTCGACTACACCAGGATTCAGCTCCTCGAGACGCGGCATTATGTCGAGGCGAAGGCGATTGCGCCGGAGACGCTGATCAGCATTGGTGGGGTCATCGACGAAGGGGAGGCCGGCGAGGGCTGCAAGCTCTCTTGTCTCCGACCGTCGCACTCCGAGCAACGGTCGGTAGATGTTGGGTGGCCGGTGGTAGGGCATCCCTGCGAGACCTCGCGTGCCGGCACCACGTAGGAGGTTGAGGAGCAGCGTTTCGGCTTGATCGTTCATGGTATGCCCGAGCAACAACCGCTCCCCTGTCTCGACGGCCTCAGCGAAGGC
>QQVI01000143.1 GCA_003388545.1 Actinomycetota bacterium | reverse complement strand
TGTCGGATGTTCGACGTCCGGAGATTCAGTCGTCATTCCTCGATGCCTTCTTCATATGTGCCTCTGCGCGGCGAGACTCTCGCCCGGCCGGAATCCGACCGGGCAAGAGCTCCACGTGTGGTCGCTTTGGGGCTCACTCCCAGCCTGCGGCCGCCTTGACATTGTCTGCTGCTTCCTGGAGGGCCTCCATCGGAGCAGGGAAGTAGCCCACGTCGTCGATCAGGTCGTTCACGTTGTTCAGGTAATAGGCGATGAACTCAGCCACCTGTGGCTTCTCGGCGATGACGGCGTCGGCTGTGTACATGTAGAGCGGCCGCGAAATCGGGTAGCTGTTGTCGTCCACGCTCTCCGCACTGGGGATGACGCCATCGACCGCCACGGCCTGGAGCACGTCGGCGTTCTGCTGGAAGAAGGCGTAGCCGAAATAGCCGATGGCGCACACGGTGCTCAGATCACCTTCCGTGCAGCCGTCCTCCGACACACCGACGACGGTGAGGTTGTCATCCTCGCCAACGATGTCGGCGATCGAGGAGAGGATCGGAGATGGGTCGGCCTCGTCGAAGACCACTTCGTTGAAGTAGTCGAACGTTCCCGAGTCAGCACCAGGGCTGAACAGCTGGATCGGGTGAGCCGGGAAGTCCGGGTTCACGTCAGCCCATGTGGCGTCGGCTTCGGAGAGGGAAAATGCTGTGGCCACCTCTTCGAGGGTGAGCTCGGTGGCAAAGTAGTTGTCGGCGCTCACCACTAGTGACAGAGCATCCGAACCGACCCGTATCTCGATGGGATCGCCACCCCAGGTGTCCTGGCAGGCTGCGAACTCCTCATCGTCGATCGGACGCGATGCGTTTGCGATGTCGGAGGCGCCTTCGACGCAGAACCTCTCCAGACCCCCACCGGAGCCGATCGAGTCGATGGTGTATTCGGGTCCACCCTCGTCGATCCACTGAGTCAGTACTGCCGTTGAAAGCGGGAAGACAGTGGAAGAGCCTGCGATGCCAACGTCGACACCGGTGTCCACGTCCAGTGGGTCGATGATCGGGAGACCGAGCTCGGACATCGCGCCCGCCATGTTGTCGGTAGTTGTGGTCGCAGCGTCACCCGTCGTCGTGGTGGTCTCTTCGCTGTCACCTCCACAAGCAGCCAATGCGAGAGCCAATACGGCGACTAGGGCCATCCAATTGCGAGATCGCAGGTTCATACGGTTGTTGCTCCTTATGCGTGCAAACACCTGAGACGAGCTCAGGCCGGGCATCAACGTACGGATTGCGGATAACCGTGCCGGGGCTGAGAAGTGAACGGGAGGTGAACTTTGTCAGACGGTGAGACCGGCGACGACTCCCGTTGAGACGTCCGCCACCACCAAGGGCTAGCCGGCGGGGCTAGGAAGTGAAGGTGGCTGTGACGGTGGTCGAGGACCCGTCGTCGAACTCGATGACGGCCTCCACGAGATGATCGCCACCCCCGAGTCGGCTCACGTTGAATCCGCGCGCCGTCCCGTCGCGTGAGGTGCCCGCGAGATCGAAAGGTGCCGCGCTGTCCGTCTTGGGCCGCGCTCCATCCACGGTGAACGTGACCGAGGCGATGCCATCGTCAGGCGAGACGAATACATAGATCGTCCCTGTGACCGCTGCCCCGTCCAACTCAAATGGGTCTGAGCGATCGGGGGATGTGCTCACGAGAAGTGACGTCTCACCTGGTGGTGGGGGCGGAGGCGGTGGTGGAGGTGGCGGTGGAGGAGTCCCGCCGATCACGTCGAGAACCCAACCAGAGAGTGCACCGACTTCGGCGTACACGCCAGGAGCGTTGGGATCGGCACATCCAAACCCCCAACTGACGATCCCGACCTCGATGTACCAGCCCTGACCGTCGGGCACGAACAGAGGGCCGCCACTGTCACCGGAGCAGGAATCCTTACCTGTCTCGCCGGCGCACAACATCACATCTTCGACCAGATCGCTGCCATTGACCGTTGCGTTGCAAGCTGCGTCGGAGATGATCGGGACATCGACCTCGTACAGCACTGTCGGGAAGCGGGGTCTCGATTCAGTGAATCCCCAACCAATGACCGTGGCGGTCGTTCCCGGTGCCCACAACGAGGCATTGCTCGTGGTGGCCAACCCGATCGCCGGAGCGGTGGTCGCAGTCTCCAGCTCGATCAGGGCTACGTCGTTCTCCAGCGTGAAGTCGTTGTACCCGGGGTGGATGACGATGTTCGCCGCGCCAATCCTCTCACCCTCAGTGGAGGTGAGATCGTGGCGGTTGATCACCACGTCGACACTCGAGGCACTGCTTCCTATGACGCAATGCCCAGCGGTCATCACCCAGTTTGGAGCCACAACGGAGCCCCCGCAGAACTGGCCTGCGTAGGCACTCGAGCTCGAGGAGGAAACGAGTGCCGCCATGAAGGGATAGGCACCGGGTGTCGCTTCATCGCCACCGACGATGTTCGGTGTGGCCCCGGGATCACCGCTTGCCATCGAAGGCATAGCGCTCGCCAGGAATAGAGCCGTACAGGCCATCAGAATGGGCCAGACCCGCCGCCGGTCGTTTGTCATGGATTCCTCCCCGAATCTCAAACGGACCCTAGCAAGTGGGCGTCAAGCTCGTGTTGGAAGAGAGGCCCTGGTCAGACGAGACCGGATCGGGTGATCGCCAAGTCCTGAAGCGTCAGATGAGCGTCGACACCGGTTGTCTGAGGCACTCGCTGCCAACTGCCATCAGGTTTCAGCTCCCACGAAAGTGCATCGTCCGCGAGCAGGACATCGAAGATCTCATCTAGCCGGAACTGCAGGTCCGGGTCGAGAACCGGTGCGAGGGCCTCAACTCTGCGGTCGAGGTTGCGTGGCATGAGGTCTGCGGAGCCCAGGTAGTAATGGCGCTCATTGCCACGGGCGCCGAACCGGAACAGCCGCGAATGCTCGAGGTAACGACCGACGATCGAACGGACGCGAATGTTCTCGGATAGACCAGGGACTCCCGGGCGCAGACAGCAGATTCCCCTGATGATGAGATCGACCTGTGTCCCCCTTTGCGAAGCGTCGTACAGCGCCTCGATGATCCCGGCGTCGACGAGCGCGTTCATCTTCAGGGAGATGAGACCGTCGCTGCGCTCGGCCTCGGCTTCGATCAACTCCATGATCCGATTACGCACGCCGTTGGGAGACACGGCGAGCCGACGGTACTGAGTCTGTCGGCTGTACCCCGTTAGATAGTTGAAGAGATCGGATAGATCCGACCCGATGGCGGGGTCGGCGGTGAAGACGCCCACATCTTCGTATATGCGGGCGGTCGTCTCGTTGTAGTTCCCGGTTCCGATGTGCGCATAGCGGACGACGCGGTCGCCCTCTCGCCTGACAACCAGGGCGAGTTTCGTGTGGGTCTTCAGCCCAACCACTCCATACATGACGTGGACACCGGCGTCCTCGAGACGCTGCGCCCATTCGATGTTCCGCTCCTCGTCGAATCTCGCCTTGAGCTCGACGAGCACGACGACCTGTTTGCCTTCCTCTGCGGCCTCGATCAGAGACCTCATTATCTGACTGTCCTTCGACGTGCGATACAAGGTCACCTTGATGGCCAGAACCCCAGGGTCGATGGCCGCCTGCTTTATGAATGCTTCCACAGAAGTCGTGAAGGAGTCGTAAGGGTGATGCACCAGCACGTCGCCCTGTTGGATCGTGGCGAAGATGTCGTTGCGCTCCGACGCGGTGCTGCTCAACCGGGGTGGCGTCACCCACGAGAAGCTCTCGAACTTGAAGTCTGGGCGCTCCAGGTCGTACACGGCCCAGAGCCCGGACAAGTCGAGCGGCCCCTCGACGTAGTAGACGTCTTCCCGCGTGCCCCCCATCTCCCTCAACAGGAGGTCGAGCACCTCGTCAGGGATGCCCGGGTGGACCTCGAGCCTGACGACACTGCCGAACCGGCGTTGGGTGAGCTCGGACTCGATGGCCAACAAGAGATCGCCTCCCTCGTCCTCCTCGATCTCGAGATCAGCGTTACGCGTCACCCGGAACACATGGTGCTCCACGACTTCCATCCCGGGAAAGAGTGAGTCGAGGTGGGCCGCGATGACCTGCTCGAGCGGCACGAACCTCTCTCCGTCAGGAAGCACGACGAATCGGGGGAGAATCGGTGGGACCTTGACCCGAGCAAACCTGGTCACGCCCGTCTCGGGGTTTCTCACGAAGACGGCGAGGTTCATCGAGAGATTGGATATGTATGGGAAAGGATGGGCTGGGTCTACCGCCAACGGAGTGACAACCGGGAAGACGATGTCCCGGAACTGGTTGTCGAGGAACTCCTTCGCCTCCTCGTCCAAGGTGGAGTAGTCGCTGAAGACAATCGCCCCTGCAGCGAGGGCCGGTGCGATCTCGGAGAGAAACAGCTTGGAGATCTCCGAGTATTGCTGCTCGACGACCTCCTTGATAGCCGCGAGCTGCTGAATGGGAGTCATCCCGTCGGGGGTCCCAGCGCTCACGCCGTGAGCCAGCTGCTCCTTCAACCCCGCTACGCGAACCTGGAAGAACTCATCGAGGTTCGTTGTCCAGATTGCGAGGAACTTGGCCCTCTCGAGAAGAGGAAAGTCGGCCCTCTTGACGAGGCTCAGCACACGGCTGTTGAACTCGAGCCACGACAGCTCTCGATTCAGATAGTGGTCGGGGTCGAACTGGAGCATCGGGGAGTCGCTCAGTTGTCGCCGGAGTCGGTGTCGATTCGGAGTCCGCCCAGGAGAAAAGACAGTAGGTCGGCGACAATGCCCTCGAGCCGGGCTGCCGGGTCATCGGAGCCGATGACGGTCTTCGCGGCAGACATGATCGCGTCCTGGATCAAGCGCCCCGCCAACTCCGGGTCGAGCTTGCGGAAGACCCCCTCTTTGACTCCCGTCACATAGACATTGGCCATCTCCCTGGACAGGCTGGCGTGCGCAACCATGATCCGATCTTGTGCCGCCTGGCTCAGCCGGGGAACCTCTCGGTGGAGGATCAAGCCAAGCACTGGGTTGTCGACGACAAACTCGACAGTGGCAGCCACGAGGCCGGCCAACCGGTCTTCGCTCAGGCCCGCGCTCACGCCTGTGATGAGATCGGTGAGGACTTCGGGGAGCTCCTCTTCGACGAGAGATGCAATCACGTCGTCACGATCGGTGAAGTACTCGTAAAAAGTGGTCCGCCCGATGCCGGCGGCGGCAGCCAGCTCGGCCAGAGACACTTCGGCCGTGCCGACTTCCCCGATCAGATCCTTGGCGGCCTCGAGGATGGCGCGCCTAGTCAGCTCCTTGTGCTCGTCGATGGATGCGGCGCGAATTCGTGGCATTGACCCTCCCAGGCTATTACCAGATGCCGCCAACGACCAGCAGAATGCCGACGAGAGGACTCCGACATCGCGTAGGTTGTCTAGGACGCCAACCGAATGAGGAAGAAGTGCCACGCGCGAAACCGCTGACATCGATGTTCCTGGGCCTCATCTTCGGAGTCGCCCTGGCCGTGATCCTGCAACAAGCAGGCGTGTGGCCGCTCGACAAACTCACGGTCTTTCTACTTCCGGGAATCATCGCCCTCATCTTCGTCCTGATCCAGAGAATCGGACGCGCCGCTTCGACGACCGCGCTGGTCATAGCCCTGGTGCTGCTCATCGCACCCATCGCCTACGGACTCACCGGTCTTGGCGAGTTGAACGAGTCGGGCGAGCTCAACGGAGGATGCACCGTAGAGGCAGCATCCGATATCGACACCACGATCGTCACCGACACCTCCCGTTCGGAGCCGTTCGACGTCGAACCGGATGGAGGCCTGACCTGGTTCGCCACCTCCCCTGGGCCGATCCTCGACCACGAGTGGGAGATCTGGGTCGTCATCGGGGGCTTCGAGTACGTGGTCGCCGACAACGGTGAGGAGCGAGAGCCCAACACCGACATGGACATGGACAACATCGGCGACGAGCCGAGCCTACGCGGCTACGTCGAAGATCTCGGTTTCCGCTCAGGCGAGCAGATCCAGGGAGTGTTTGAGGTCGGCGGATTCATCGACGGTGACGGGGGCGCCTGCGACGGCTTCGGATTCGTGAGAGTGAGTGGCGACTTCCTCGGAACGATCATCTACTGGATCGCCTTCATCATCGCACTGCTTGCGCTCATCATCTATCTGATCCTGGTGTTCGTCGGCCGAAACGCCGCCGATGCCGAGGATGTGGACTATGCGAAGGCAGCCTTGGCTGGTACCGCCGTGACCGGACTCCCTGGAGCGGCCGAAGACGACGAAGACGCTCCCCTGCCGGGAGAGCGGCCCGATTCACGTGGGGACGACGGGGGCTCGAGCGACTTCTGACGAGGCTCGTCACTCGAAGGGAGAGAGCGGGGCGGATACCCGCCATCGTCACCTTCCCGACATTCTTCAAGCGACGCGATGGTGGCAAATGAGCCTTGTTGCACCGGCGAAGGGCTCTCGTGCAGCCAAAAAGGCCCGTGTTTACGGAAATTTCTCTTGGCAAAGCCTCAGCGAGCCACCACACTTGGCTGGTGACCCAAGCTCTTAGTGACCTGATACAAGATGTCCGGATCGACTGGAAAAGCCAGGCCGCATGCCGCGGTTACCCGGACGAGCTCTTCTTCCCGGTGGGCGACACCGACGAGGAGCAGATAGCGACGGCTCTGGCGGTTTGCGACAGCTGCAAGGTGCGGGAGGAGTGCCTGAGCTACGCGCTCGAGTCGAATCAACGAGCCGGCATCTGGGGCGGGACGACCGAGAAGGAGCGACGTTCGCTCCGGCGTCGTTGGCTGGCCGAGAGGAAACGCTCCGCCTGATTCGGAATCGCAGGCCTCCGCAATAGAATCTGCGAGCGCAATCGAGGACTGCTGAATGAGCAAACAGGCCGATTACGTTCTCCGCACGGTCGAGGAACGAGGAATCCGGTTCATCCGGCTCTGGTTCACCGACGTCCAGGGCCTTCTCAAGTCGGTATCCATCAGCCCCGCCGAGCTCGAGGTCGCTTTCGATGAGGGTATGACATTCGATGGCTCCTCGATCGACGGCTACGCCCGCGTCCAGGAAGCCGACATGCTGGCCAAGCCTGACCCTTCGACCTTCACTGTCCTCCCTTGGCGGGAAGAGAACCAGGTCGCACGTATGTTCTGCGACATCTACACCCCAGAGGGCGAGCCGTTCCTCGGGGACCCGCGAACTGTGCTCAAGCGGAACCTGGAACGCGCATCAGAGATGGGATACAACTTCTACGTCGCGCCGGAGCTCGAGTTCTTCTATTTCAAGGACTCCGGACCGGTTCCCGAGGTGCTGGACCGCGGTGGGTATTTCGACCTGACGCCACTGGATGTCGCCCAGAACTATCGACGTGACACCATCAATGCCCTGGAGCGGATGGGCATCCCCATCGAGCATTCCCACCATGAGGTGGCGCCGAGCCAGCATGAGATCATCGCCCGTTACACCGACGCTCTCACCATGGCGGACAACATCATGACGTCGCGACTGACCGTCAAGGAAGTTGCCCTGCAGCATGGGATCTATGCGACCTTCATGCCAAAGCCCCTCGAGAACCATGACGGTTCAGGTCTCCATCTGCATCTCTCCCTGTTCGAGGACGATGTCAACGCGTTCCACGAGCCGGGGACACAGGGAGGCCTGTCGAAGGTTGCAGAGGCCTTCATCGCGGGCCTGCTCGAACACGCCCAGGCGATCACCGCGATCACGAATCAGTGGGTCAACTCGTACAAGAGGCTCGTATCCGGCTACGACGCTCCCATTTATGTGTCATGGGCGCGCAACAACCAATCGGCGCTCGTGCGCGTTCCTTCGGTGAAGAAGGGCAAGCCATCGAGCGTGCGTGTGGAGTACCGGGCCGCCGATGCCGCCTGCAACCCGTATCTGGCATTGTCCGTGATGCTCGCTGCGGGTCTCGCCGGTGTGCGCGAGGGCTACGAGCT
>QQVI01000138.1 GCA_003388545.1 Actinomycetota bacterium | reverse complement strand
TTGCTCAAGGATCCGTCGCTCGACCTCAGCACCGCATCGCTCGCAGTGACCGTCGACGACCTGCTCATTGGCGAGCACGGTCTGATCGCGGGGGCACCAATTCACGGGCGCCTCCCTCTTATATGCGAGACCCTGATCGAAGAGTTGTAGGAAAAGCCACTGATCCCACCGGTAATACTCCTGGGAGTGGCTCGCCAGCTCGCGATTCCAGTCGTACATGGCCCCCAACTGTTTGATCTGGCGGGTCATCGTCGCAATCTGCGACTCGGTGTTCTCGCGGGGATGAGCGCCGGTGTCGATGGCTGCGTTCTCCGCCGGGAGGCCGAAGCTGTCCCAACCCATGGGGGACAACACGTTGAACCCAGCCATTGTCTTGTACCTGGTCAGGAGGTCACCGAAGGTGTAGTTGCGAACGTGGCCCTGGTGGAGAGCTCCAGATGGATAGGGGTACATGCAGAGGTTGTAGAACTTCGGCATCGACTCGTCGGCAGAGACCTCGAACACACCTTCATCGGCCCACCGGGCCTGCCACTTCGCCTCGATCGCCTTGTGGTCGTATGCCATGAGAGAGACAGGCTAATAAGCGAATCCGGCCAATCCGACTCGCTTGAAGAACGGATGCTCTTGACACGAAAAGCAGCCTCAGAACCATGACAGTACGCGTAGCGCTCCCTATTTCGGTAGCGTTGCGGATGCGCTTCTGGCTCAGACAGGGGTGCTTATCAACTAATGGAGGAAGAAGATATGAAACGAATGCGATGGTTAGCGCTCGTTTCGGTGATTGCGCTCGTTCTCGCAGCTTGCGGGGGCGACGGCACCGGCGACACAACTACCACCGCAGGCGAGACCACGACTACGGCGGGCGGCACGACCACTTCGGTCGAGCCCGACCCGGACTTTGAAGGGCGCGTACTCGACGCCGGCGGCTGTGACTATGGCGGCCGCGTTGAGAAGATCACCGCTCTCGATGAGTTCACCGTGGAGTTCGACCTATGTGGTCCGCATCCTGCTTTCCTCGCCCAGATCGCCTTCGGCGTCTTCGGCATCCAGCCTGAAGAGCACCTAGAGGCGACCGGCGGAGCGCCGCTCGACAACCCGATCGGGACCGGGCCGTACGTCCTGCAGGAGTGGGTCCGTGGTGACTCTGTGGTCTACCAGCGATTCGACGACTACTACGGGACCGTTGCCCCGCATCAGACGGCAGTCCTCAGATGGGCCACTGAGAGCGCAGGTCGCCTGACCGAGCTCGCAGCCGGCACAGCCGATGGAATTACTTTCCCCGGCACCGAGGACCTGGAAGACATCGAGGCCAACCCGGATCTCGTGCTGCTCGACAAGCCCGAGCCCAACATCTTCTACATGGGCTTCACCAACACGTTTGCCCCGTGGGACGACGTGAGGGTCCGTCAGGCAGTGGCGCTGGGAATCGACCGTCAGCGCATCGTCGACACCTTCTATCCAGAGGGTTCGGAGACGGCGTCCCACTTCACACCTTGTGTCGTGGAGAACGGCTGTGAGGGCGAGTCCTGGTACGAATTCGACGTAGAGGCGGCACAGCAGCTCCTGGCAGACGCCGGGCTGGCTGACGGCTTCGAAACGACGATCTACTACCGCGATGTCACTCGCGGCTACCTCCCGACTCCGGGAGACGTGGCCGCCGACATCCAGGCCCAGTTGCAGGAGAACCTGAACATCACGGCAAGCATCGAGCAGATGGAGTCGGCCGAGTTCATCCAGCAGTCCTCTGCGGGGAATCTCGACGGAATCCACTTGCTTGGCTGGACGGGTGACTACCCGCACGTGACCAACTTCCTGGACTTCCACTTTGCAGACACGAACCTTCAGTTCGGTGATCCGCACCCGGAGATCTACGAGGCCCTCAACGAGGCTTCGCAGCTCGCAGATGCGGCCGAGGCAGCACCGCTGTACGAGACGGCGAACAACGCCATCAAGGAATTGGTGCCGATGGTGCCAATTGCGCACTCTGCTGCGTTCTTCGCAGCAGCGGCCGACGTGGATGGTGCTTACGCACCGCCATGGGGTCAGGTGATGTTCAACTTCTGGGACAACGGAACCGACACCCTCGTCTTCTACCAGGGCAACGAGCCGATCTCGTTGTACTGCGCTGACGAGACCGACGGTGAGTCGCTCCGTGCCTGCGCCCAGGTGGTTGAGGCCCTCTACTCCTACACCCAGGAGGGCGAGGTCCAGCCTCAGCTTGCTGAGGAATGCGTGCCGAACGACGACCTGAGCGTTTGGACGTGCTCACTCCGCCAGGGTGTGCTCTTCCACGACGGCTCGACGTTCGACGCCAACGACGTCGTTGCCTCGTTCACGGCGGGTCTCGACGCATCGAGCCCGCTACACACCGGCAACAGCGGTGTGTTCGAGTACTACGACTACCTGTGGAACGGCCTGATCAACGCTCCTGAGAGCGACGGCTAGGCAGGAAACAGCCAATTGACTGAAAGGGGGAGACGCTGAGCGTCTCCCCCTTCGTCTACTCTCTGAATCCACTCAACAATGGTTGCCTACATCCTCAGAAGGATCCTCCTGGCCATCCCGGTGCTAATCGGGATAGTCGTGGTCGTGTTCTTCTTGATTCGGGCGATTCCCGGTGATCCATGCACCTCGCTCCTCGGCGAACGAGCCACCGAGGAAGCTTGCGAGCGTTTCAACGAGGCGAAAGGCCTCAACGAGCCGATCTACGTCCAGCTCGGTATCTATATGAGGGATGTCGTCACGTTCGATCTCGGCGAGTCGGTTCGCTTCTCGAGACCGGTCAACCAACTTCTCATCGAGCGTCTGCCCCTCACCATGGAGTTGGCTACTGCAGCTCTGTTCCTGGCTGTGATCGTCGGAATCCCTCTCGGGGTCCTCGCTGCCCGTCGACACAACACTTTCATCGACACTGGAACCACAGCGCTATCCAACGTCGGTGTCTCGATGCCTGTTTTCTGGCTCGGTCTGATGTTGAGCTACCTGTTCGCTGTAGTCCTCCGAGACACCTTCTTGCAACTGCCGCCCACGGGTCGATTATCCCCCGGAGTGATCCCCGATCCCTACTACGAAGTCTGGGGTTGGGAATTGACCCCGGATACCTTCTGGGCCACCTTGAACGAATTCCTCGGGAACTTCGTGTTCTTCAACTCCATCATCACCTCTCAATGGGATGTGTTCTGGGATGCTTTCAAGCACATGATCCTGCCGGCGGTCGCTCTGTCCACGATCCCACTCCCAATAATCACCCGCATCACCCGCTCGTCGCTTCTCGAGGTCATGGGCAAGGACTACATCCGAACCGCCCGAGCAAAGGGAGCGAGAGAAGGCTCAGTGGTCAGAGCCCATGCCTTGCGAAACGCCCTGCTGCCGGTCGTGACCATTGTCGGGCTTCAACTGGGAGCCCTTCTGGGGGGAGCTGTGCTCACGGAAACCGTCTTCAATCTCGCAGGGGTCGGCCGCGCCTTGTTCGACGCCATCACCGGACGCGACTTCGCCATAGTCCAGGGGTTCACCGTGATAATCGCGGGCGGATATGTCCTGGTGAATCTCCTCGTTGATCTCTCCTATGCGTGGCTCGACCCGAGGATTCGACTCGAATGACCAAAGAGATCACCGGCCGGCACAGCCGGCGGATGTCGCGCTCGGAGGCGATCGAGATGTTGGAGGCTCAGGCCGCCGGCCCGGAGCGGCTGTTCGAGCATCCGATGTCCCAGTGGCGTCTCGCTTTGAGGAGGTTCAGGGAACGCAAGAGCGGAATGCTCGGCCTGGGGATCGTCGTCTTCCTGATCCTCGTTGCCGTCTTCGCTCCCCTTATCGCGCCATATGAGCCCAACCAGGTTCTGATCGGGCGGGAAGATGTAGGGCCTCGTGAGCCACCGTGTGTACACATCTTGGGTTGCGACGAGAGCCTTCCCCAGCACATCCTCGGGACCGACGCAAACGTGCGCGACGAGTTCAGCCGGGTCATCTATGGCTCACGGGTGAGCCTCAGCCTCGGATTCTTCACCGTGACCCTGGCCCTGGTGGTGGGGTCGACCATCGGCGCCATCGCAGGGTATCGAGGGGGCTGGCTGGACAACATCCTGATGAGACTCATGGACGTGATTCTCGGATTCCCCTCCCTCCTACTGGCCATCGCAATCGTCATGGTCCTCGGGCGGGGACTGCAAAACGCCCTGCTGGCCATCGCCGTTGTCACCATGCCGGGATACGCCCGGGTCATGCGAGCCCAGGTTCTGGCCATCAAAGAGAGCGACTACGTCTCTGCCTCGCAGGCTTTGGGGGCCTCACCCACCCGGATACTGATCCGGCGCGTGATACCCAACGCAATGACCCCCATCGTGGTGCTGGCGACGCTGGGTGTGGCCACAGCGATCCTCGAGGCCGCAGGCCTCTCCTTCCTCGGTTTGGGGGCGCAGCCGCCCACGGCTGAGTGGGGAACAATGCTGGCATCGGAGAGAAACAACGTCTTCACTTCCCCTCATCTGGTCTTCTTCCCGGGCCTTGCGATCATGATCACCGTGCTGGGCTTCAATCTCATGGGTGACGGGCTCCGGGATGCACTCGACCCGTCGCTGAACAAGTAGTGGTGATGTCGTGAGTCCCGCCCTACCTGAGCCGATAGAGAGTGAGCCTCTCATCGAGACCGACCGCCCACGCCCTGTTCCCGCCGGCGAGACGCTTCTAGAGGTTCGTGGCCTGAAGACGCACTTCGACACGAGGGACGGAGTGGTGAAGGCAGTGGACGAGGTCGACCTTCATGTGGACCGAGGTGAAGTACTTGGAATCGTCGGTGAATCGGGATGCGGCAAGTCGGTGACGTCGCTGTCCATCATGGGCCTGGTTCGAAACCCGGGAAAGGTCGTAGCCGGCCAGATGCTCTTCGACGGCGTCGATCTCAGCCAGATGAAACAGGAGAAGCTGCGCAAGTTGCGTGGTGAGTCGATGTCGATGATCTTCCAGCAGCCAGGGTCGGCGCTGAACCCGGTTTACCGGGCTGGGGCCCAGATAAAGGAAGTCTTCGAGTTGCATCGCGAGTGGAGCGATAGCGTCGAGGAGGAGAAGGTCGTCGAGATGCTGGCAAAGGTCGGGATTCCCGACCCGAAGGCTCGAGCGCGAGCTTATCCCCACGAGCTATCCGGCGGTATGGCCCAGAGGGTGATGATCGCTATGGCCCTGGCATGTGAGCCCGAGCTTCTAATCGCCGATGAGCCAACGACCGCGCTCGATGTCACCATCCAGGCGCAGATCCTCGATCTCATGCGGGCTCTCCAAAACGACTTGAACACAGCCGTGATCCTGATCACGCATGATCTCGGCGTGGTTGCCGAGATGGCAGATCGAGTTGCCGTCATGTATGCCGGTGAGATCGTTGAGGAAACCGACGTTCGAAGCATTTTCAACGAGCCTCTCCATCCGTACACCCAAGGGCTCATCGGGTCGATACCGGTCCTCGGCGAGGTGAAGGAGCAATTGGCGGTTATCCCGGGAGTAGTTCCCTCACTCATCGACCTGCCTCAAGCATGCAGGTTTGCCGGGAGATGCCCGGCCCGCATCGAATATGGCCTCGAGATTTGCACGGATCGCAAGCCAAGCTTGATCGAGGTGGAGGATGGCCACAAAGTCCGCTGCTGGCTCTACGAGGAATACCCGAGCGACTGGCGCGCCGATGGCTGAGAACCTGGTCGAGATGAGGGAACTGGTCAAGCAATTCCCGGTGAAGAGCGGGCTGTTGCAGAGAGAAGTCGCCACGGTGAATGCAGTCGCCGGGGTGGATCTCGATGTGAAACGCGGCGAGACCCTTGGGCTGGTCGGCGAGTCGGGATGCGGCAAAACCACTCTGGGGCGAATGCTGGTCCGTCTCCTCGAGCCGACCAGCGGGACCATCAACTTCGATGGTCAGGATGTCACACATCTGTCCGACAGGGAGCTAAAGCCGTTCCGCAAACGGGTCCAAATCATCTTCCAGGATCCTTACAGCTCGCTCGACCCACGAGCTCAGGTCGGAGAGTCGATCGCCGAGGGCCTCCGCCTCCACGGCATCGGCGACAAGGACGAGCGCCGCGAACGTGTCACCGACATGCTCGAACTGGTCGGCCTGAAGGCCGACCATGTGGGCCGTTACCCCCACGAATTCTCCGGCGGTCAACGTCAACGGATCGGGATTGCCAGGGCGCTGATCCTGAAGCCGGATCTCGTTGTCGCCGATGAGCCCGTGTCGGCACTCGATGTCTCGGTCCAGGCACAGGTGCTCAACTTGCTGAAGGAATTGCAGGATGAGCTCGATCTCACCCTCATGTTCATCGCCCACAACCTGGGCGTAGTGGAACACATCTCGAATCGAGTGGCGGTGATGTATTTGGGGAGGATCGTGGAGCTGACCGACCGTGACACGTTGTACGCGAACCCGCTTCACCCGTACACAGAGGCGCTCCTTTCGGCGATACCAATCCCCGACCCAGATCGTTCCCGGGATCGCCACATCCTTCAAGGCGAGATCCCGTCACCACTCAACCCACCTTCCGGCTGTCACTTCCACCCCCGTTGCCCCATCGCACGTCAAGGCCTCTGTGACGTTGAGGACCCGAGACTCATGGAGGGCCCGGACGAGGTCGACCACCTCGCTGCCTGCTGGCTCCGCGCCGGTGACCGGGCTGTAGCCGGGGTGTAGGTTTCCTTTCGACTCCCCAAAGTCCGACCGGTATCTTCAACCTCATGGAACGTGTAGGTGTAATCGGCGGCGGTCTCATGGGCTCGGGGATTGCGGAAATCTGCGCCCGTGCCGGTAGCCAGGTCGTTGTTCACGAGATAAACGCCGAGGCGGCGGAGGCCGCTCTGGGCCGGGTCCGCAAATCGCTAGCCAGGGCGGTGGAACGGGCAAAGCTCGAGGAGGCCGAGAGCGATGAGATCCTTGGTCGAATCGACTTTTCAACCGACATCAGCGAACAGGCCGACCGTCAGATCGTCATCGAAGCCGCAACCGAGAACGAAGAGCTGAAGAAGGAGATCTTCTCCCAGCTGGACGAACTCGTCGATGACGGTGCAATCCTTGCTTCGAACACCTCATCGATCCCGATCACCCGTCTGGCAGCGGCTACCAAGCGGCCAGGGAACGTGGTGGGCCTCCACTTCTTCAATCCCGTTCCGGTCATGGCTCTTGTCGAGCTCGTGACCACCGTCCTCACCGACGAAGCAGTGGCAGACAGAGCATCAGCGTATGCCGAGTCGCTCGGCAAGACCGTCATCCACGCCAAGGATCGGGCCGGTTTCATAGTCAACATGCTGTTGATTCCCTACATGATCAACGCGATCCGGATGTACGAAGCCGGGTTCGCCTCCGCCCAGGACATCGACGCTGGGATGAGACTCGGGGCCAACCACCCCATGGGGCCACTCGAATTGACCGACTTCGTCGGCCTGGACACCACAAAGTACGTTGCCGACGTTCTCTTCGATGAGTTCAAGGATCCCGCCTACGCCTCTCCCCCTCTGCTGACTCGAATGGTTGAGGCGGGGCTCCACGGGCGGAAAACCGGCCGCGGCTTCTACGACTACGACTGAGCCCGCTCTTCGGCGTGCGCCTTGAGGCGCTGAAGCGTCGAGTCCCACATTCGGGCTCGTCGGGATAGCCACGTCAGGGCCACGTCAAAGGCATCTGGCGAAGGGCGGAAAATCGTCTCACGCCCAACGTGCTCCGAGCTGAGCAAACCCGCGGCCTCCATCTCCGCGAGATGACGGCTCACGGCCTGCCGAGAAATAGGTAGCCGGCCAGATAGTTCGGTAGCCGTCCCCTTGCCTTCGGCCACCAGCCAATCGAGTAGGGCTTGACGTGTCTCGTCCCCTAGAGCCCAGAAGATCCGGTGCGTCTGCTCGGCGATCATCAGACCATCGGTCGAATGCTCGCCAGATATATCTTGAGATCGTCCAACTCGGACTCCCATCCCCGCGTGTTCTCCTCGAGCGCCGACTCGGCGACGTCCTCAGGCAACGCG
>QQVI01000290.1 GCA_003388545.1 Actinomycetota bacterium | reverse complement strand
GATTTACAGAATGGTGTCGTCGCCCTCTCCCTCGGACGCGACTACGGGCCAGGGGGATCAGCCTGGTCGAGGGCCTCGTTGTTTGGCTCACTCCTCGTCGCGCCTGTGGTCTACATGGCCGCCATGGTGTGGGCATGGCGGAAACGAGAGGAGGTCAGAGCTAAGAGTGGCGCCGCGGGCCTGTTCAGCCTGTGGTTCCCGATGTTCACAACGGTTGTCGCAGCATGGGTTCTGATGTGGTTGACGCCACGACTCTTTGGGACTTCTCTCAGTTCCCTCGCCCTATTCCAACCCGACCTGGTGCTCGTGTTGGTTGCTACATCTCTTCTAGGTGTCCTGTGGGCTGTGTTCCGCCTCGGTGTGGCCTACACCGGCAAGTCCACGACGGCCTGATCCCTAGACATGCATCGGTGGTCTGGCTCTGGTTGCCGACACTGCGGCCCGCTTGCCCGGCCCCTGACGACTTGACGTATCTGGCTCGCCATCTCGTTCCCGACGAGTCGGCACTCAGTTGGTTTCTGTCGACCTGCTCGGGGGCTGGTATCGGCTCTCGTTCGCTGCATCGGCGTCATTCTGCCGACGAGGTCATCCCTACTCTCTCCCGGAGTCTCTTGAACCGCTCTGAGGTGCGGTAGGCCCAGTGTTCGGGTACGTAACGACGAACGAGCAGCACCGAACAGGGGGCACGATCGGCCACGATGTCCGGAATCGTCCCGAACAACACGGTCCTTAGTCCAGACTCACCGGATGCACCGATGATGAGCAGGTCGTAATCCTGCTCCTCGGAGGTCTGGACGATCGTCTCGACGACGTCTTCGGATGGCTTGACCAGCACTTCGACCTGGCTGTTCACCTCTCCGACCATGGGCTCTATGTCCTCACGAACCGAAGCCGCCTCCCGCTCGGCGTCGACCGACCCGCGCACGGCCCGGAGCAGGTCGATCTTCGCTCCGGTCGCGCCGGCGATCCGAAGCGCCACCTCCAGGCCGAGACGGGCATGGGGGCCGCCACCCCATGGAAGGAGGATTCGCCTCAGGTCTCCGAGCCCTCTGTCCCTGAGCACTGCAAAGTCTGCGGGCAAACGACCCACGACCCGACGCACCGGGGAATCAGCGATCCGTCCCAGGGAGAACCCCCCATGCCAGCCGAGAACCAGCAGGTCTGCTTTGTGGTCGAGTGTCTCTTCGACGAGTCCGACCGCGACGTCGTGGGCAGGCTCGATAACGATCTCGGCCGTGGTGCGGCCAATTGGTCGCTTCGATACCTCCGGGGCCGGAGGCAGATCTGCGATCGCCTCCGCAAGAGATGCGCCGGCCTTGGTGATCAGACCGGTACGTGCACCCACCGCCCGGAGAGGTGTCTGTCGTGGAACCCTGACGAGGCGAAGGGCGACGATCTCGCCGGGGGTCTCCGCTCCGGTGGCAACCAGCCGCCCGAGCCGGAGAAGGGGTCGCTCGGTGGTGGGGTTGGCCAACGCGACGGCAACGCGTCGGGGATCGTCTGCGCCAATGATGCGCTCCATGGGTGCGACAGGGGCCTCGTCGCTTTCCACTGTGGCCCTGGTCGGCGGTGAGAAGAGTGAGCGCAATCCCATCTGGCTCCAGCGCAGACGCAGTCGCGGTATGGCCGACTCGAATGCGATGTCTCCGCGTCGCACGATGTACCAGAGAAGGCTGAGCACTATCAGCCCGGCGACGGCAAGTTGCGCGGTCGTGCCGGAGAATCCAATGATTGCCAGGCACCCGAGAGCCCCGACCACCTGGGGCACCGGCGACAGCGGGACCCGGAACGTGGGCGTGTACCACTCGGGATCAGATGCCCTCAATGCAACTGCCCCGACGTTGATCGCGGCGTAGGAGTAGAGCTGCAGCGACGAGGCGATCTTGGCGAGCTCTTCGATGTTGGGAAGCACCACGATGAGGACTGCGGCGATGGCCGAGGTGAGGACGATGGCACGCAGAGGAGTGATGAAGCGTGAGTTGATCTTCGCGAGACGCTCCGGAAAGAGCCCGTCACGCGACATCGCCAGGTTGATTCGGGATGCAGCGAGGATGGAGGCGTTCGCCGAGGACAGGGTCGCGAACAGCCCGGCAACGATGATGCCGGTGGCTCCTGCCCCTCCGAAGGCGAGACGGGCGGTGCGAGTCAGCGGGTCCGGAATGTCACGGATGGACTCCTGGGTGAATACGCCGGCGACTACCAGGACGATCAAAACGTAGAGCGCGGTCACGAGCGCAACCGACCCGATCAGGGCCCGGGGCAGGTTCTTCTCCGGCTCCTTGATCTCCTCGGCGACGGCGGCAATTTTCACGAAGCCGAGGAAAGACACGAACACGAGGGCCGTCGTAGAGAGAACCGCTCCTCCACCCTCGGGGAGGAATGGCGTGAGCTTGGCTGTGTCGGCCTCCAGGATTCCCCCGGCCACGAAGACACCGAGTATCACCAGAAGGGCCAGGACGATCACCACTTGGGCGGAGCCCGACACCTTGGCGCCCACGACGTTGAGGACCAGGAGCACAGTCGCGCCGATGAGGGCTCCTGCCATCTCGGGTACCGGGCTCACCTGGGCGAGGAACTCTCCTGTCCCAACGAGATAGAAGGCGATGGCGACGGTCAGCGAGAGCCAGATTCCCACACCCGAGATCGCCCCCAGGGCCGCCCCCAGCGATCTCGAGACGAAGTAGTAGTCACCGCCCGAGGTGGGCATTCCGGTGGCAAGCTCCGCTGCCGAGGCGGCTGTCAGTATGCAAACCACTCCGGCGACGATGTAGGACAGAGCTGCGCCCGGGCCCGCAGCCTCGATGGCCCTGCCCGCGAGCAGAAAGATCCCGGCACCGATCATCGTCCCGGCGCCGATCGTCAACGCGCTCCAGAAGCCGAGGTCGCGCTGCAGCCGACCCGTATCGTCCATTCCCTTCCTCTTCTACGAGAAAGTCAGAAGCTAACGCGAATCTCGCGCTGTAGGACGACATATCGGGGCCGAGCTCGGATGGAAGCGCCAATCGCCTCAATACGCGCGACGCCTCGGAGCTAGGGTTGAACAGCCGGAAAGGAGAGGTCTATGTCCCGGGCTCTCGTGCAGAAATACATCGATGGACTGCTCGCCGGAGACCTCGATGCCGTTGCGGCCGTGATCCACGAAGAGTACTCCGAGACGTACCCCCAATCGGGGGAGACGGTGAGCGGTGCCACGGCCTGGCGCGAGATGATGGATGCCTTCCCGGCCTTACCTATCGGTGAGGAAGGCTATACGACGGGTGGGGAGCGTCCCGTCACCTTGGTCTCGGCCGGCTTGCCGATTGGGCCGCCGACGATCACCGTCCTCGACGGAGGATCGAGTTTCACCAACGAATCGATGGTCGAGTATCCAGACGGAGACAGATATCACGTTGTCGTCATCGGCGACATCGAGGGCGGCAAGATCAGGCGAGCAACGATGTACTGGGCGCCCAGCTTCGAAGCGCCCGACTGGCGGGCTCCATTCACGCGCGGTGATGCCCGGTGAGCCAGGGCGTCCACACTCGCTACTGATACGCCCGCGTCGCCGTCAGTGCCGCTGTCTGATCACGGGCTTGATGTCGATTACCGGAGTTCCGTCCACCGCCTCCATGTCGCTGACCAGAAGGCGGAGCCCTTCGATTTCGAGAACCGTCACCGGATGCAGTCCTATGGGGTTTGGCCGGTCGGGGGATCGGGTCGAGAAGACTCCTGTGAGTGGTCTCGACGGGTCATCCCTGGGGTGAACTTGTAGCGTCTCCCGAGAAGCGAGATGCAGCCAGGTGAACACCAGCAAGCGATCGCCGACCGTGACGTCTTTGACCGCATCTGAGTAATCCGGCAGGACTTCGAGCCAGGCCGGCGGTGCACCCTCGCTGCCTTGCATGGGTGCGATGTTTCGGTCGGTCAGGTCGGACTCCAGCCGGCCGATGGGAAGGACTTTGTAGCTCTGCATGTGGTCTGCAGCCAAGCACATATATTCACGCGGTGGGTCCAGCTGAGCGTCAGAGGACGATCAGTGTGCTCTCGTACCATAGGTTGGAGGTGGTGGGGGCCTCCGCACCGGTCGCAGGTAGGATCTGAAGGTGAGCGTAGACCTCGAAGAGCTTCGTTTGCTGCGGAAGGCGCGGGACCGAATGGACCGCGAGTATTCACAGCCTCTCGACGTGCCGGCCCTGGCCCGTACGGCGATGATGTCGTCGGCGCACTTCAGTCGCCGTTTCCGCGCCGCCTATGCGGAGACGCCTTACTCCTACCTGATGACGCGTCGCATCGAGCGAGCCAAAGCTCTCCTTCGCCTCGGTGAGATGAGCGTGACGGAAGTCTGTATGGCGGTGGGATGTTCTTCACTCGGCTCGTTTTCCACGCGCTTCACCGAACTCGTCGGTGAGCCGCCAAGTGAGTACAAGGCGCGCAGTCACGAAGAGTTACAGCCGTTGCCCACCTGTCTCACCATGGTCCTGACCCGACCCCGGCGCGAGCGAAGGCGCGCCGATGCCGAAGCGAGCAGTTTTGGAGAAGCGTTGGCCCCCAGCTCCTCATAGGGTTCCCGCCATGAGCATTTCACTCAGCACCGTTCATGTATACGTCGACGATCCAGACGCCGCCCTGGGTTTCTATCGAGACACCCTCGGCCTGACGGTCGTCAACGAGGTGGAGAACGAGGGGTTTCGCTGGATAACCCTCAACACCGAGAGCCAGCCTGGAATCTCCATCGTCCTGTCACAACCTCACGCCGGCCGCTCCCAGGAAGACGGGGACGCGCTGGCGGCCCTGCTGGCCAAAGGTGAACTGCCCGGTCCCTTCTTCCGATCCGAGGACCTTGCCGGGACCTTCGACAAAGCGGCCAGCACGCCCGGGGTCGAAGTGCTCGAGGAGCCTGCCGATCGCTTCTGGGGGGCGCGGGACGCCGCCGTCCGCGACCCCGCCGGCAACATGATTCGCATCGAGCAGGCATAGCCCGATCCTGTGCCCCACGATCCTCACATCGCAGACAGCCACGACTACATCCGTGTAGAAGGTGCGCGGGAGAACAACCTCAAAGATGTCACCGTCGAGATTCCGAAGCGTCGCCTGACGGTCTTCACCGGAGTGTCCGGCTCGGGTAAGAGCTCGCTCGTCTTCGACACGATCGCCGCTGAGTCTCAAAGGCTCATCAACGAGACCTACAGCGCCTTTGTCCAAGGTTTCATGCCTTCGATGGCACGCCCCGACGTCGATGTCATCGATGGCTTGACCACAGCGATCCTCGTTGACCAGGAGCGCATGGGCGCCAATGCTCGTTCGACTGTCGGCACTGCCACGGACGCCAATGCGATCCTGCGGATTCTCTTCAGCCGGCTGGGTGAGCCGCACATCGGCCCACCGCCCGCGTTTTCGTTCAACATCCCGACCCGGAAGGCCAGCGGTTCGATGACGGTCGACAAAGGCCAAGGGGAGAGGGTCGTCGTCCGAAACGTCGTCTATCACGGCGGGATGTGCCCTGCGTGTGAGGGCATGGGGACCGTCAGTGACATTGACCTGACGGAGCTCTACGACGAGACCAAGTCGCTTGCGGAAGGGGCAGTGACCGTGCCGGGATACAAAGCCGGTGGGTGGTCGATGCGCCAGTTCACCGAGTCCGGCTTCCTCGACCCTGACAAACCGATCTCCAAGTACACCAAGAAGGAGCTGAAGGATTTTCTCTACAAGGAGCCGACCAAGGTCAAGGTCGCCAATCTGAACCTGACGTATGAAGGCCTGGTTCCCCAGATCCAGAAGTCCTACCTTTCCAAAGACCCCGACGCGTTGCAGCCACACATCCGGGCATTCGTAGAACGCGCAGTCACCTTCACACCCTGTCCGGAATGTGGGGGCACGCGACTTAACGAAGCGGCTCGCTCCTCGAAGATCGACGGGAAGAGCATCGCCGATGCCTGTGCGATGCAGGTGAGCGATCTTGCCGATTGGGTGCGTGGCCTCGATCAACCTTCGGTCGCACCTCTACTCGCCGCTCTCTCCGACCTCCTCGACTCATTTGTCGAGATCGGTCTCGGCTATCTGTCTCTCGACCGGCCCTCGGGAACGCTGTCAGGTGGTGAGGCGCAGCGCACGAGGATGATCCGCCACCTCGGCTCCGCCCTCACCGACGTCACCTACGTGTTCGACGAGCCGACCATCGGGTTGCACCCCCACGACATCCAACGCATGAATGACCTTCTGGTCCAATTGAGGGACAAGGGAAACACCGTGCTTGTAGTCGAGCACGACCCGGAGGTGATGGAAATCGCCGATCACCTCGTCGATATGGGCCCGGGTGCGGGAACCCGTGGCGGGGAGATCGTTTATCAGGGAGATTTCGCCGGCCTCCTCTCCTCCGGGACGGCTACCGGGAAACATGTGGAGCGGCGCCCGGGCCTCAAACCCGGGTTTCGCCAGCCGAACGGCGCGATTCCCATAGTTGGGGCGACCCTTCACAACCTTCAAGATGTCTCGGTCGACGTGCCGCTTGGTGTGCTCGTGGCCGTCACAGGCGTTGCAGGTTCCGGAAAGAGCTCTCTGATCCACGGATGCATGCCACGCACTGACCCGTCCGTGACGGTGATCGACCAATCCGAGATCCGCGGGTCCAGTCGATCCAATCCGGCCACCTACACAGGGGTGGCCGATCCGATCAGAAAGGCCTTTGCCAAGGCGAACGACGTGAAGCCGGCCCTCTTCAGCTCGAATTCGGAAGGAGCCTGCCCGGAGTGCAAAGGCCTCGGGCTAATCACGACCGACCTCGGATTCATGGAGAAGGTCAGCACGGTCTGCGATGTATGTCAGGGCCGACGTTTCATGGACGAGGTCCTCGAATACGAGCTGAGGGGCAAGAATATCGCCGAAGCACTAGACATGCCGATCGAAGAGGCGGCCGATTTCTTCGAGCAGGAGAAGAAGGCCAGGGTGATTCTCGGGCGCCTCCGAGACGTCGGCCTTGGATATGTCCAGCTTGGCCAGGCCCTCAACACACTCTCGGGCGGTGAGAGACAGCGGCTCAAGCTGGCCATCGAGATGGGCAATGACAGCGACGTATACGTCCTCGACGAGCCAACTACTGGCCTCCACCTCAAGGATGTCGAGCACCTGCTCGGCCTGCTCGATCGGTTGGTCGACGACGGCAGAACCGTCATCGTCATCGAGCACAATCTCGACGTGATCGCCCACGCCGACTGGGTGATCGACATGGGTCCCGGGGCCGGCCACGACGGAGGCCAAGTGGTGTTCGAGGGCACGCCTGATGATCTCGTCACCTCCGGAACGCTCACCGGGCAGCATCTGGGGCGGAGACTCGTCAGCTGATCTGGTCGTGATCATGCCTACATGTGACGTTCGGCCCTATGCAGTGGTCACAGAATGCGGTTGCTTGAGAGCATGCCTAGAAGTCAGACCGTGAAGCCACCGAAACTGGATCTTCGCAAGGAGCACAAGCAGCTGTATTCGCCTTCGTCGAAACACGTCTCGGTAGTCGAGGTTCCCGAGTTTCAGTTCACGCGCCTCGATGGTGTCATCGAAGCCGGGATCGGGCCTTCCCAGTCGGACGCCTTCCGAGACGCCATGGCCGCGATGTACGGCGTCGGATACGGCCTCAAATTCATGTCGAAGCTGCGCAAGCACGATCCAATCGACTACACCGTGATGCCCATGGAGGGTCTGTGGTCCACCGAATCTGGTGGAGAGTTCTACTTCGACTGGCGGGAATCTTCTCTCTACACCCTGCTGATGGTGCAGCCAGATCACATCACTGTCGAGATGTTCGAAGCGGCAGTTGGGGACATGGCCGTCAAACAGCCCAACCCGCTGCTCGATGAGATCAAGTTCGAGAGATGGGAGGAGGGAAGGTCGATCCAGATAATGCATATCGGTCCCTACTCCGAGGAGCCGGGGACTCTCGCCAAGATGGACACCTTTGCCGAGGAGAATGGATACCAGTTCCACGGCCGCCATCACGAGATCTACATCGGCAATCCGACCCGGGCCAAGCCGGAGAACCTCAAGACTGTGCTTCGCCACCCGAGCACGGTTCAGGACTGATCG
>QQVI01000030.1 GCA_003388545.1 Actinomycetota bacterium | reverse complement strand
GTCGGAAGAGGCCGCCCGTTTTGCCGATCAGGCGGAGGAGGCCGGCATAGAGCTCTCGGTCGAGACGACGTCGATGACGGTGATGGGCAACTGGAGAGATCTCTCTATGGCGGTCCGCAATCTTCTCGACAACGCCATCAGATACACATCGGACGGTGGCTCGGTGTCGGTGCGCGCCCGGGTAGACGAGGGCCACGCGGTGGTGGAGGTGGAGGACACCGGGTCCGGTATCCCGACCAGGGATCTCGACAGGATCTTCGAGCGGTTCTACCGGGTCGACGCAGCTCGCTCCAGGAGAACGGGCGGAACAGGCCTGGGCCTTTCCATAGTGAGGCACGTGATCGAGAGTCATGGCGGCTCCGTGTCGGCGTCCTCACAGCTCGATGTTGGCTCCACTTTCTCGTTGACGCTGCCTCTGGCCGACTGAGCCAAAGGGCCGGCACTGCAGCCAAGACGGGGTCTGCCACTATTCTGTGAGCGTCTTATGCCTCTTCTACCTCAGATCAAGGAGCCGGCAGACCTCCGCAATCTGGACTACGAGGAACTGCGAGAGCTCTGTGGGGAGATCCGTCAGTTCATCCTCGACAAGGTGTCTGTGACCGGAGGGCACCTGAGCCCGAACCTGGGCGTCGTCGAACTGACGCTCGCTCTCCATCGGGTATTCGACTCACCACACGATCGGATGCTCTGGGACGTTGGGCATCAGGCGTACGTTCACAAGCTCGTCACGGGGCGCCAGGGGGAGTTCGACACTCTTCGCCACACCAACGGTCTATCCGGATATCCCAGCCGTGCCGAGTCGGATCACGATTTCGTGGAGAACAGCCACGCCTCGACTTCTCTGAGCTACGCCCTCGGCCATGCCCTGGCCGGCTATCCGGGCCATACCATCGCCATCATCGGCGACGGTGCCCTCACAGGGGGGATGGCTTACGAGGCCCTGAATCACATCGCGGTGACGCGGCCCAAGAACCTGATCATCGTCGTCAACGACAACGGAAGGTCGTACGCACCGACCGTCGGTGGCTTGGCCGCACTCGCCAATCTCGCCCACTACCGGTTCGATCCCAGGTACGAGAGGGCCAAGAAGACTCTCGGGAAGATGCTGCGCGGCGTCCCGCTCGTCGGTGAGACGGCGGACGAGCTGGCCAATCGCGCCAAGGAAGCGATCAAGCAGATTCTCGAGCCTTCGACGGTCTTCGACTCGCTTGGGCTCAAGTACACCGGCCAGATCGATGGGCACGACATCCGGCTCCTCGAGGAGACTTTCGAGAATGCGAAGACCTACGACGAGCCGGTCGTCATCCACGTCGTCACCGAGAAGGGGAACGGATACAAGCCCGCCATCGAAGACGAGATGGAGAAGTTGCACGGCGTCGGGTCTTTCGACGTCGCCACCGGGAAAGCACACAAGTCGGAGCTGAAGCTGACCGAGGTCGCGGGGCGCGCCCTCGCCCAGGCGGCAGCCGAGAGGCCGGATGTCATTGGCATTTCAGCGGCAATGGTCTCCTCGACCGGGATGAAGCAGCTCTGGGAGCGTTATCCGGACCGTGTCTTCGACACCGGCATCGCGGAGCAGCATGCTGTCACTCTGGCGGCGGGGATGGCGATGGCCGGCAAGAAGCCGGTAGTAGCCATCTACTCGTCCTTCTTGCAGCGTGCTTTCGACCAGATTGTCGCCGACGTGGCTCTCCATGAGCTTCCGGTGGTCTTTCTCATCGACCGAGCCGGGATCACCGGGCCCGATGGACCGTCCCATCATGGTGTCTTCGACCTGTCCTATCTCCGGATGATCCCGAATCTGGTCATCGGGACACCTTCGAACGCGACCGAGCTGTGCGCAATGATCGAGACCGCTGTGGACCACGACGGCCCGATCGCGATTCGCTATCCCAAGGGAGGCGCCACCTCCGTGCCGACTCTTCCGGTCGAGCCGATCGAGATCGGTAAGGCCGAACTGCTCAGCGAGGGTTCTGATGTCCTCTTCGTCGCCAGCGGTCGCATGGTCGAGATTGCGGAGAAAGCCGCCGGTGACCTCAGTCAGGGAGATATCTCCGCAGGTGTCGTCAACGCCCGTTGGGTCAAACCACTCGATCCGCGGATTGCCGAGTGGGCGGCCTCCGCAGACCATGTGGTGACCCTCGAGGACAACGTCGTGGCCGGTGGCTTTGGTGCTGCGGTCATGGAGCAGTTCTCCCGCATGGGTGTCCGAAAGGACGTCACGTGCATCGGCGTGCCCGACCAATTCCTGCCATTTGGCTCGCCGGGCGACGTGATGGAGTGGGCGGGCATGGATGTTGACTCCGTCGTCGATCGGGTCAGGGCCCTCCTCGTCTGACGGTTGGGCTCGGTTCAGTTCAACTGCGGGCCGTGGCCGGGTATTGCTATCCGCTTCTCGTACCACTGAAGCAGCAGGCTGAGTGCCAGGGTGAGAACGACGTAGAGCACCACCAGGATGAAGAAAGACTCGCGGAAGCGGAAGCTCGATCCCGAGTAGAGCCTCGCCAGCTGGGTGATCTCCCTTACTGCCATGACGGACACCAGAGACGTGTCCTTCATCAATGAGATCAGGTCGTTGCCGAGAGCAGGGAGCATGTTCCTGACCGCTTGTGGCAGGACTACCTTTCTCATGATCTGTCGCTGAGTCAGGCCAAGGGCCCTGGCCGCTTCGCGCTGGGATTCGGGGACGGATTGGATCCCGGCGCGAAATACCTCTGCGATGAATGCTGCGTAGAACAAGGAGAGGGCAGCCCCGACGCGAAGCACCTGCGGAATACTTCGGCTCGGCTGGTTGATGAGGTCGGCGAAGTCGGGGGCGAGAACAAGGGCCACGGTGAAAATGAAGACCAGCATGGGGATGCCGCGGACGAACTCGATGTAGAGAGCGGAGGCGTTCCGCGCGAACGCGCTGTTGCTGGTTCGAGCGAGGCCGAGAAGGAGCCCCACACCAACAGCGACCACGAAGGACCCGATAGTGAGGTAGAGGGTGAGCATTATCCCCTGGGTGAAGTTGAAGGGGATCGGGAAGATGTTCTCGAATGCTTCCTGGTAGGCCTCGGTGAATAGGACCGCAGTGACCATGCCTGCGATGATCAGGAGCATCCCCACGAGCCACCATGGGAACTCTTGGGCGTCGAACTTGTATGCGCCGCCGGGAGCCGGTGCGAGCTCGCCGGGCTTCAGGGATGGGTCGATGTCAGCCATGGCTCTCCAAAAAGAAAGTGCACCGCACCTTAAAGGTGCGATGCACTCCCTGTCTCTGAGGAAGCCGGTTCAGCCGACTTCTTCGATGTCCTCGTAACCGATATCGAAGTCGGGGCCGAAGTACTTACGCCCAAGCTCCTCGAGCGTCCCGTCCTCTGCCAACGCGGCAATCGCCTGATTGACCGGGTCGACCAAGTCGGATCCCAGTGGGTATATGAATCCGAGCGGGTCGGACTGCAACGGATCGTCGATGGTCTTGATCTGCTCCGAGTTCTCGCCGATGTAGCCGAGACCGGCAGCGTCGTCGATGATCACGGCGTCTACGTCGCCGGCGATGAGCGCCTGGATCGCCAGGCCGAATTGGTCGAAGGCCTGGATCCGGTCTTCACCAACCAGGTCGACCGCCAACTCGAAGTTGGTCGTTCCCACCTGGGTCGCGACAATCGCGTCTTCATCGTCGATCAAGTCCTGCGCCGTGGCGTAGCGATCGTCATCGAGCTGGACGATGAACTTCTGTGTGACCGTCATGTAGGGGTCGGAGAAGTCCACGATCTCCTTGCGCTCGTCTGTGATCGAGATGCCATCGGCCGCGGTGTCCAGCTCTCCCTGGGCCACCTGGTCGATCACTGCGGGCCAGGCCGACTCGACGAACTCGGGAACGCAGTTGAGCAGCTCACAAATCGCTTCCCACGCGTCGTAGTCCCAGCCCTCGGGCTCGTCTGCGCCGATCGGGATGTAGTTGAACGGTATGTAGGCGTTTTCCACCCCGACGGTGATGGTGCGGCCGCCCAGGTCGGGCAGGGCCATGTCATCCGCTGTCGTTGTGGTTTCCTCGCCGGCAGTCGTGGTCGTTTCCCCGGCAGCCGTCGTGGTTGTTTCAGCCTCGGTTGTGGTGGTGTCGCCTCCTTCGCCCGTGCCGCATGCGGCCAGGACGAGGGCGAAAACCCCCACGATCGATATCAATCTGATTCTCTTCATATTTGATTGGTCCTCCTGTCGAACCAGCAGCAGAGAGTATCAACCGATGCACCCTGTGCCCAACCAGTTCGCGTTTGCCCTGCACGCGGGAGGAAATGCTGATTAGGGTCATCTCACGTGTTGCGGGTGGCTTGCGTCATCCGTACGCCTGAGCACACGGAGGAAGAATGAACAAACTCAAGCTATTGGCGCTCATCAGCGCCTTGATGCTGGTGTTCACCGCCTGCACCTCGGATGGTGCAAGCGATGAGACCACCACAACCGCTGCCGACGGCGGCGGCGAGGGAGACGGTGATGGTGACGGCGGAGAGGACATGGGCGGGACACTCGCCGCAGTCCGTGATGCCGACATGATCGTTTGTGGCGTCAACGAGACCCTGCCCGGATTCGGTGTCGTAGACGACGCCGGTACCTACACCGGCTTCGACATCGACTTCTGCAAAGTTGTCGCAGCGGCAATTCTCGGAGATGCCAACAAAGTCGAGTACTTCCCGCTGACAGCGGAAGCTCGATTCCCGGCTCTCCAGGCCGGTGAGATCGACCTCATGGTCAGAAACACCACATGGACTGCCACTCGTGATGGCCAGGAAGGCGCCAACTTCTTGTTCACGACGTTCTACGACGGCCAGGGCATGATGGTTCCGGCTTCGACCGGATTCACCGAGCTCGAAGACCTCGCGAACGCAAACATCTGCGTGTTGTCGGGCACAACCACTGAGCTGAACCTCAACGCTGTTCTGACTGCGCGGGGGATCCCGTTCAACCCTGTTGTCTTCGAGGACAACAGCCAGTTGCGGCCCGCCTACGAGAGCGGCCAATGTGAAGCATGGACGTCTGACGCCTCGCAGCTCGCTGCGTTCAAGGCATCGATCGAGTCCGAGGGCGGAGATGAGCAGTTCATCATGGCTGAGATCTTCTCCAAGGAGCCTCTCGGCCCCGTCGTCGCCGACGGTGACACCGAATGGGCACAGGCAGTCAACTGGGCCGTGATGGCCACCGTGCAGGCCTGGGAGTTCGGTCTGGATTCGAGCAACATCGGCAGTTACTCCGGTGATGACCCGAACATCCAGAACTTCATCTCCGGCGGAGATATCGCTGCCGGCCTGAACCTGCCCGCGGACTTCGCGGTTCAGGTGGTCGAGCAAGTCGGTAACTACAAGGAGATCTACGATCGCCACATCCCGGCGCTCGGTCTCCAGCTGGAAGGGAGCCCGAACAACCTCTGGACCGAAGGCGGTCTGATGTACGTTCCCCCGTTCCGGTAAGCAGAAAGCGGTATGAAGGGTGGCCCGAGTCGGGCCACCCTTCATCACATGTCTAGATGACCACGACACAGAGCAAACCCGAGCTGGCGCGGCCGCCTTTTTGGCGCGATGTCCGTGTACTTCGGGTCGTCGGCCAGATCGCCGCCGTAGTCGTGGTCTTTTTCCTTCTCAGGTACTTCTGGGGAAACCTGGTCGACAACTTCAACAGGCTCGGGATCAGCCTGTCCTTCGACTTCCTGAATAGCCCGACCAACTTTGCGATCCCTTATCACCAGGGCCCGGACGGCTTTGCTGCGAACTCGCCGCTATGGGAAATGGTCCTCATCGGCGTCCAGAACACATTTCTCGCCGGCTTCTTCGGCATCATCCTCGCCTCGATCGTCGGGTTGATCATCGGTGTCTCCAGACTCTCGGAGAACTGGCTGATCAACAAGGCCTCCATGGTCTACGTCGAGACGTTCCGCAACATTCCCCCGCTGGTGATAATCATCTTCTTCGGGTTCGCCCTCTTCTTCTTCGGGCCGTTCCCCATCTTCCGCGAATCGTGGGAAGTGAACTTCTTTGGGACGGACAATCTCTTTCTGATCCTGAACAAGGACAAATGGGGAGTCCCTGGACTCACCCAAACCGGCAACCTCGGGCTCTTCTGGATAGTCCTCGCCATCGGGATTGTCGCCGCAGCGTTCGTGTGGAGATGGCGGTCCCGCATGTTCGACCGGACCGGCCAGCCCCACCATCGCGTTCTCTGGTTCACAGGCGTGCTGTTGGCGTTCGCTCTTGTGGGCTACTTCGCAACTGGCCAGCCATTCGAGATCTCCTGGCCGGCGCTCACGGAGGACCGGCGTCTGGTCGAAGGAGGGTTCTCCATCAACTGGGGATTCATTTCGGTCACCGTGGCTCTGGGGCTCTATACGGCGAGTCACATCGGTGAGATCCTGCGGGGTTCCATATTGGCGATCCACACCGGCCAATCGGAGGCCGCCAACGCACTCGCTCTCTCCGGATTCCAGAGGTATCGGTTCGTGATTCTGCCTCAGGCGATGAGAATCGCCATACCGCCGACGATCAATCAGTACCTCAACCTTGTCAAGAACACGTCATTGGCAACCGCAGTGGGCTATGCCGATATCACGGCCCTGACCAAGACATCGATTGGGAACGGCCGGCCCACGTTCCAGTCGGTTGTGATCCTCATGGCGGTCTATCTCGCCTTCTCGCTGATCATCTCCTTGATTCTCAACATCGTCAATCGACGACTCCAGTTGGTGGATCGATGACTGCGTCTGCACCCCCGGTCATCCGTCGATCGCCTACCGAATGGGTCAAGGAGAACCTGTTCGGCAATTGGTGGTCGGGGCTGGTGACTGTCGTCATGTTCCCGGTGTTGGTCTTTGCTGCCTACCGAACCGCATTGTTCGTGTTTGTGAACGGGCAGTGGGAAGCGGTGACCAGGAACCTGACCCTCTTCATGCAGGGCACATTCCCGCGCGAGGAGCAGTGGCGCCTCGTGGTGCAGATACTGTTGTTTGCGCTCGCGTTCGGAATCGGCGCCGGCACGAATGCAGCGTCCACACGCGACACGGCGGAGGACGCCGGGCTCAGCTACAGCAGGGGCAGCTTCGGCGAGACCCTACGCCGGATGTGGTCTCTGGTCCTCTTCATCGCAATACTCCTCTACTTCGCCACGATCGACCCGGCCGGGAGCATCTGGGCACCCTTCGCATTGGTCGCAGTTTCCGGGGCCGTCGCCTATGTCGGCTTCCAGGCGAGATTGTTTCCCCGTTCGTTGCGGAATCTCGGGTGGCTATTGACGGCCATACTGCTCCTCTTCGGCTTTCAGATCGTCTCCGGGTTCGACGCCGGTGGATGGATCCCACTGGCTCTCCTTCTCGCAGTCGCCACTTGGTCGGTGATCCCTGGTGAACGATTCCCTTCCCGACTGATAGGCATAGCCGTCAAGGTGATCGCCGTCGTTGTGGTGGCGTTTGTGGTGCGCTTGGTTTATGCGGCCGTGGACACGACCGGGATCGGATGGGACCAGTGGTCCGGCCTCCATCTCACGCTGATGACTTCGGCGATTGCCATCGTCCTCTCCTTCCCGCTGGGCTTACTCCTTGCGCTGGCCCGCCGTTCGACGTTGCCGGCCTTGCGGTGGATGTCGACTGCATATATCGAGTTCATCAGAGGTGTCCCGCTCATCACGCTGCTCTTCATGGGCCAGTTCGTGCTGGGCTTCCTGTTCCCGGCCGACGTGGAGTTGTCCAGGATCACCCGTGCCATCGTCGCCATGGCCCTGTTCACCGCCGCCTATGTCGCAGAGATCGTCCGTGGTGGCCTGCAGTCGCTGCCCAAGGGCCAGACAGAAGCCGGCCAAGCTCTGGGCCTCGCCCCACCGACGATCATGCGGAGGATCATCCTTCCCCAGGCCCTGCGCGCCGTGATCCCGGCGATGGTCGGCCAGTTCATCTCTCTGTTCAAAGACAGCTCTTTGCTCACGATCATCGGCATCCTCGAGTTCCTCGGTGTCCGTGAGATCGTCCATGCCCAGGCCGACTTCCGCGGGGTCGCGATCGCCGAGACCCTTGTCTTTGTAGCATTCGGCTACTGGGCCTTCGCCTTTGCCATGTCCCGCGAGAGCCAGAGATTGGAACGTAGATTGCGAGTG
>QQVI01000021.1 GCA_003388545.1 Actinomycetota bacterium | reverse complement strand
TTCCTGCAGACTGTTCATGGCGTGGGCGTGAAGCTCGTGGCGCCGTAGGCCGGCGTGAGGCGACGACTCAACCTCATGACCGCCGGGGTGACGCTACTCGTAGTGGTTGCCTTCGTGATCCCACTGGGGCTCCTGGTCAGGAGGCAAGCGGATGAGAGGGCGAGGCTGGAGGCCGAGACCACTGCCCAGACGCTTGCGGCCGTAGTCGTGCGGGCGACGGCCGGTGCCGACCCGGGCCTCGATCTCAGCGACCTCGAGGGGCTCATCGGACCGATTCCTGAAGGCAGTGCGATTGTGCTTCCCGGTGGAGGCCAGATCGGGCCGGGCGATGCCGACCTCGGCCTCATTGATGAGGTGCGCTCGTCGCGAACGGCCCTGTCGGCCTACAACCCCGACGGGTTCGGTGTGGCTGTCCCCATCGCCACTCCCGGAGGAACGGCAATCGTCTACTCATCGGTCCCTGAGGAGGCACTCGACCGTGGAGTCGCCAGGGCCTGGGGCCTTCTCGGTCTGCTCGGCGCCGGATTGGTCGCTGCGGCCCTGATGATCTCCGATCGACTCGGTCGGTCGGTTGTCGGGCCATCGCAGAGAATCGCTGTTGCCTCGGAGGCCCTGGGTCAGGGTGATCTCGACGTCCGGGTGGCAGAGGAGGGCCCGGAGGAGCTGCAAGCCATCGCCCAGTCGTTCAACAGGTTGGGAAGACGCATCCGCGATCTCCTCGACAATGAGAGAGAGCAAGTCGCCGACCTGTCCCATCGGCTGCGAACGCCGTTGTCGGCGCTCCGACTCCATGTGGAACAGCTCGAGGGCGTTGAGCGTGCGGTGCTTCTCGAAAGGGTTGACCGGGTCGTGGCGGCGGTCGACGACCTGATCGATCAGGCGCGGGCTGACCCGACGGACCGGCGCGGAGCCGTGGATATCATCGAAGTGATCGATGGCCGAGCTCGGTTCTGGAAGGTGCTCGCCGATGAACAGGGAAGGACCTTCCATCTCGATCTTCCGGACGGACCGGTCTATGTCGACGTCGGCGAGAGTGAGACGTCGGCCGCCATCGATTCGCTGATCGGCAATGTCTTCGCCCACACGGACTCGGGCATCGACTTCGGGATCATCTCTCGGCGGGAAGGCGACTGGGTGGAGGTCGAGGTGGCCGACGGCGGCACGGGTTTCCCCGATGGCCTCGATCCTCTGGAGCGGGGCCGCAGTGGTGCCGGATCGAGTGGGCTCGGGCTCGACATCGCAAGACGTTTCGCAGAACATGCCGGAGGGACACTCCGGGTGGGATCCTCTCACTCCGGCGGTGCTCGCGTCGTCATCTCCGTGCCCGTGCTGGAGACAGAGAAAGAGGGCCCCTCGGAAAGGGGCCCTCTTCCCAGCGGATCCTGATCTGGTCAGGGAATCAGCACGTTGTTGGTAAGGACGTTGATGATGCCGTTTGAGGCGTAGATGTTCTCGCCAACACCGGCTTCGATGAGCTGGTGACGGGTGACCTTCTCGCCATTGAGCATCCAGTAGGAGCGCTGCGACAGCACGTCACGACGGTGACCGTTGGTGACGTGGTACAGGAGGATGTCCACGAGGGCCCCGGCGCCCAGAGCGTCATCGACCCCACCGGCCTCGATGAAGCTGATCACGTCGGCTTCGGTGAGGGATGTGCCAAGCAGTCCTTCAAAGGTGCTCACGAAAGCTGCATCCGTTGGTGCGAATACACGAAGCTTCGGCTTGTCAGCGCTGAGCGCATCCACGAGTCCAGCCTCGATGACCGCGGCCTGGAGCACGTCGAACTCTCCATCGTCCACGAGAACGATGTCGACGATCGTCGCATCGGGTATTTCTGCATCGCTGGCGGCCGACGCCGGCAGTGCCATCGTCAGTGCCAGTGCCAGGACTGTTCCTAGCGTCACGATTCTCTTCATTGGGGGAGCCTCCTTGTTGCTCTCTCTTCTCGGTGACTTCGGAGCTAGGAGACGGATCGGATGACGTGAATAAGGGTTTTGTCATCGGCGGCCCTCGGGGAGGCTGGGCGCGACGACACCTGCCCCCCGGCGGGCGCCTCTCTATTCGTGCTGGAATGCGGCTAGTTGTTGATCAGAGCCCGCTCACGCGGTTGGCGAACCGCTCGAGATTCCCTGCCCAAATCCATCTCAGCACCGGCCTGGCGAAGAATGCGGTCACGGGCCCGCCGAGGTACCAGGGGAATGAGAGGGTCTCCTCCCAGACGATCCTCGTTGGATTGTCTCCTTCGAGCCTGAATTCCCCCGTGCCGCTGACCAGGCCCTCATGAACAACACCCATGGATGCCCCCTCCTCCCACGAGGTGATCTCGAGGATGTCTGTGGTGCGAAACGGCCCAACGCGTGTGGGCACCCTCATCCTCGTGCCGACTCCGGACTGTGATGAGCCGATGAACTCCAGGTCGACAGCGTCCTTCATCCACCTGGGGTGGTCGGCGAGGTTGGCCAGCTCGGCCCATACGTCTTGCCTGGTTGCCGGAATCGTGCGTTCCACTCTTATTCCCATCGTTGGATTGTCGCACCAAATCGCGAGTCTGCAGAGCTACGGTTTGGGAGTTCGGCTGTATGGGTAGTGCGGGGGCGAGCAATGGACTTCAGTCTGATCGGTGCTCTCTTCTCAGGACTCATGGCGACAGTCGTGATGTCACTGTTCATGGAAGGTGTGGCCATGCGGCGTCTCGCGGCCATGCCCAACATGTCGTTGCTCTACGGATCATGGCTGTCAGGAGATCGTGACCTCGCCATGATCATCGGCAACGTCCTCCACTTCGGAGTCGTCGGGACACTCGTATTCGGAATCGCCTACGCGGCGGTGCTCTCCTTCTTCGAGACCGGCAGCTTGGCCCTTGGCGTTGCCCTTGGACTGGTTCACGGCGTGGCTGCGGGGATCGGGCTCGGGACGATCAACCAGGCCCATCCCCGGATGAAGGGCTCGATAGCCGACAGCCCGGACCTCTCGAAGCAAGCCGCAGAGGTGAATCTGATCGATCCGGGGATGTTCGGAGTCAACTGGGGGAACGCGGCACCGGTCTTCGTGATGGCTTCGTACCTCTTGTACGGGGTCGTCTTCACCCTCATGTACCCATTCTTCGCCTGACCTCGAACCACCCGCGGGGCTGGATCAAGCGGCGAATGCTGCGACAATACGTTGGTTGATCTATCTCGACCACGCTGCCACCACGCCCATGCGTCCCGAAGTCTGGGAGGCAATGGAGCCGTACGCCATCGATGCCTTTGGGAACTCATCCGGCGTCCATGGTGTGTCGCGACGCGCCAAGAATGCTCTCGAGGAGTCCCGAGAGCGCATAGCGGCCGTGCTGGGTGCCGAGCCCAAAGAGATCGTCTTCACTTCGGGCGGCACCGAGAGCGACAATCTCGCCCTGAAAGGGCCGGTCTTGAGCGATACGGCCAAAACAGGTGTCCTGGTCGGCGCCACCGAGCACGAGGCGGTGCTCGAGGCGGCTGACTTCCTCAGGCGGTGTGGGAGGGACGCAGGAGTTCTCGGGGTCGACAGCGATGGCCGTGTCTCTCAGGACGAGCTCGCAGCTGCGGTCGACACTCATACAGCTGTGGTGTCGGTGATGCTGGCCAACAACGAGACCGGTTCCGTGGGTGATGTCGCCGCCATCGCTTCGATCGTCCGCGAGGCATCAACCGACGTTCTCGTGCACACCGACGCCGTACAAGCCTTCGGATTCATGAAGGTGGACGTCGGAGCGCTCGATGTGGACCTGCTCTCACTGACCGGGCACAAGTTCGGCGGTCCGAAAGGGGCGGGACTGCTTTTTGTCCGCCAAGGGACCCTGCTCGAGCCCTTGCTTCATGGTGGTGGACAGGAGCTGGGTCGCAGATCGGGCACTCACGACGTTGCCGGCGCTGTCGGATTGGCCACAGCGATGGAGTTGGCCTCATCGGACAGAGACCGGTTTGTCTCCGAGATCGGCAGACTGCGTGATCGCTTGGAAGCGAAGGTCCTCGCTGGCGTCCCCGACGCCGTCGTGAATACGCCGGAGACAGGACGCTCCCCGCATCATCTCAATGTGAGATTCCCTGAAGTGAGGAACGAGACGCTCCTCCTCCGTCTTGATAGGGCTGGAGTTGCCGCCTCGGCAGGCTCAGCCTGTCAGTCGGGCGCCGCCACAGTCTCGCATGTGCTGGAGGCGATGGGACTGACCGCCGACGAGGCGCGGGAGTCAGTGCGGTTCAGCCTCGGCTGGACGACCACCAGCGAAGATGTCGAGGTGGCAGGGGACGTAATCGTCGAACTCGTGGGTGAACTGCGATGAGGGTCCTGGTCGCAATGTCCGGTGGTGTCGACTCCTCAGTCGCCGCCGCTCTCATGACGGATGCAGGCAACGAGGTGGTCGGAGTGACTCTCAAGCTTTGGTCCGGTCCCAACGGTGAGGCCCCTACAGCGGGCTGTTGCACCGTGAGCGATGCGGAGGATGCCAGAAGAGTCGCGGCCCAGCTCGACATCCCCTACTACGTGCTCGACTACTCCGAGGAGTTCAGGGACGGCGTTGTCGATCGATTCGTGGCTGATTACGCCTCCGGGCGCACACCCAACCCCTGCATCGAGTGCAACCGGACGGTCAAGTTCGATCAGTTGCTGTCCCGCCTCGAAGACTTCGATTGCGACATCCTCGTGACGGGACACCACGCCCGCACTCGATTCGACGGCGAGAACTGGGCGCTCCACAGGGGTGAGGACGAGGCCAAAGACCAGTCATACGTCCTGTCGATGCTGACCCAGCGAGAGCTGGCGCGAACGAGATTCCCCGTCGGTGAGCTGACCAAGCCCCAGGTACGAGCCGTGGCCGCCGGCATGGGCCTGCGGACGGCCCGCAAACCCGAGTCGATGGATATCTGCTTCGTGGGGCAACGCGATTATCGAGGGTTTCTCGCCGATCATGCCCCTGAGGTTTTCCAGCCCGGTGAGATCGTCGACATCTCGGGCAACCACCTTGGAGAGCACGAAGGCATTGCCGGATTCACGATCGGGCAGCGTCGCGGCCTTGGAGTCGCGGTGGGCGAGCCCAGGTTCGTCGTGCGGATCGACCAAGGCAGCTCCACCGTGGTCCTCGGCCAGCGGGACGATCTGGGCGTCGACGAGGTCACTCTGGAGCAGATCACATGGACCAACGGTGAGCCGTGCTCGGGTCCCGTCATGGCCCAATATCGCGCACACGGCGATCCCGCTGCGGCGTTCCTGGACGGAGACCGGCTGAGATTCGACTCGACCCAGCGGGCGATTGCGCCGGGCCAGACCGTCGCCTTCTACGACCAGGACATGGTCCTCGGCGGGGCGCTGATCGCCGACTCCACTTCAGAACACAGCCGGTAACGTTCCGTCCCGATGACGAAGCCAGAGGATCGGGTCGAGCAGCTTCGCAACGAGATTCGCGAGCATGCCCACCGCTACTACATCCTCGACGAGCCAACTGTCAGCGATGCCCAGTTCGACGAGTTGGTTGCCGAGCTACGCCGGCTCGAGGCCGAATATCCCGACTTGATCACGCCCGACTCGCCCACACAGCGAGTCGGCACGGCGATCGGCGACCTGTTCGCTCCGGTCCGCCACCTCAGGCCGCTTTTCTCGCTGGACAACGCCGACAGCGAGTCCGACCTCGACGCCTGGCATCAGAGGCTGACACGACAACTCGGGTCCGAGCCAGACTCTTACTCATGTGAGCTGAAGATCGACGGCTTGGCCGTAGTGCTCACCTATCGCGACGGGCTGCTCACTACCGGGGCGACCCGGGGCGATGGGACCACGGGGGAGGACATCACGGCCAACCTGCGCACCATCGACAGCGTCCCCCTCAAGCTGGTCGGAGAGGCGCCCGCCTTGCTCGAGGTGCGAGGCGAGGTCTACATGCCCTATGAAGCCTTCGAGGAGCTCAACAAGAGACAGGCCGAGGCCGAGCAACGCTTGTTCGCCAATGCGCGCAACGCCGCTGCAGGCTCTGTCCGGCAGAAGGACCCGGCCGTCACGGCGAGCCGAGGTGTGGACATCTGGATCTATCAGATGGGGCACGTCGAGGGTGGCCCGGAGCTTCGGTCTCACACCGAGACGATGGATTACCTCGCGTCAATGGGATTCCGCGTCAACCCTGCGTCCGAGCGGGTCGAGACGTTGGGCGCCGTCAAGGCATACGTCTCCGCAGCCGAGAGCCGGCGACACGACGAGCCTTATCAGACCGACGGCGTGGTGGTGAAAGTCGACTCTTTGGAGGACCAGGCGCGACTTGGCTTCACGGCGAAAGCACCTCGATGGGCCATCGCCTACAAGTTCCCGCCTGAAGAGCAGGTCACGACGCTTCGCGACATTCAGATCAACATCGGGCGCACCGGGGCGGCGACTCCATTCGCGGTCCTCGAGCCGGTCTTCGTCGGTGGTGCCACTGTGGGCATGGCCACCCTTCACAACGAGGATCAGGTGGCTCTCAAGGATGTGCGCATAGGCGACCAGGTCGTGGTGAGACGGGCCGGAGACGTGATACCGGAGGTCGTGGGCCCCGTGGTGGCGGCCCGGAGCGGCGATGAAGTCCCGTGGAGGATGCCGACATATTGCCCGTTCTGCGGCAACCCCATCACGAGGGCGGAGGGCGAGGCCGTGGCCCGGTGCACGGGAGGGTTCGACTGTCCTTCGCGTGTCCGGGAGTGGCTGTTCCACTTCGCGTCGCGTGGTGGGATGGACATCGAGCACCTGGGATACAAGACGATCGACATGCTCCTCGGTGACGGGCTGATCAGCGATCCGGCCGACATATTCACCTTCGACGTGGATGAGTTGCGGGAGCGGGAAGGCTGGGGCGAGATTTCCGTCAACAACCTGCGGTCTGCGATCGAGGATGCGAAGGACAGGCCCGTGGCTCGACTTCTCACCGCCCTCGGGATCCGCCATGTTGGTGGGACGATGGCACGGGTCCTGGTGAGAGCGTTTGGTGGAGTTTCGGCGCTAATGGAAGCGACCGAAGACGAGATCTCGGCGGTCGAAGGAGTCGGGCCTGTGATTGCTGCAGCCGTGTCGGAGTGGTTCTCGGATCCGTCCAACAGAGAGCTCGTGGAGAAACTAGGCGCCGCGGGGGTTCGCTTGGTCGATCCAGTAGACGCATCGGTGCCGGGGGACTTGCTCGAGGGTGCCACATTTGTGATCTCGGGGACGATCGAGGGCTTCACCCGGGAGGAGGCACAGGCTGCGGTCGAGGAGCGCGGGGGAAAGGCGACCGGGTCGGTGTCGGGGAAGACAACGGCGCTAATCGTCGGCGAGTCGCCCGGTGCTTCGAAGACGCGCAAAGCCGAGGAGCTCGGCATCCCGATCATCGATGGGGACACCTTCAGGGAGATGCTCGACGCGGGCCTGTCGGCCTTACCGGTCGACGCCTAACCCACTCTGAAGGTCCACTCGAACTCGCCCGGGTCGGGCAGGCCATTGACCGTGTCGTAGACGACTCGAATGGTGTGCTCTCCCGGCGTCCACTCGTTGATCGTCGGATTGTTCGGAGATGGAGCCCACCGATAGACACCTGTGCCTTCGACGAATGTCGTGTCCTGAACGAGCCAACCGTCAACGTAGATGTCTGCGGAATAGCCGATCTCCATGTCCACTTCGATCCCTGCCTGAACGGGCACGAGATCGCCCGGTTGTGGCGAGATCGCTTCGATCGGGCCGGGGAGGGTCACCGGGTCGCCACTCCCGCCGAGCGCAAGTCCGAAAGCGACCGCGGCGATGAGTACGAGACCCAGCCCGATGTAGATGTAGCGATAGGGCACGTTGCAAGACGGTAGCGACGGGCCGGGCATATAGGCTCGGGCCGTGGCGAGTGTGACGGAGCGTCTCGAGAGCATCTACGGCAACCGCAAATGGGTTCTTGCCGCGCAGGCTGCGGTGGCGACAAGGCCCATGCAGGAGCTGCTGTCGGGATGGGGAGCCGAAACACTCGTGGTCGCGTCGAACGAGGGTACCGGCGAGGTGCCCGATACAACCATCGTCTACACGAGATCGGGTGGTGACACGGCTGTGGAGAGCATCCGGGAATTCTTCCGATCCGTCGTGGCGCCGGCTCCCGAGATTCAACGGGAGGTCGATCGCTTCGATCCTG
>QQVI01000276.1 GCA_003388545.1 Actinomycetota bacterium | reverse complement strand
GAGGGATCGTGTTCACCTCCAGAGACTGGGCCGGCACGGAGCCCGCGAGAACGAGCTGGGAGCTATTCGCTCGTCACGTTGCCCCACACTTCCAGGGCGGTACCGAGAGTCAACACGCAGCAGCTGCAGCTGCAGCCCAGCTGAACGCCGAGTAGCGGGCAGGCGAGGAGTTGTGTCGACTCCATCCCCAACGGGAACCTCACACCTACCGGTCGCGATCCTCGGACTCATCACCATTGCCGTATACGGCTGCTGGACGTACAGCTTCGGGGTACTGCTCGACCCGATAGTGACCGACACTGGCTGGTCAGAGCTCGGCATCGTCACCGCATTCAGCGTCAGCGCCGGGATAGCTGGTCTCGGCTCGATGATTGGTGGGTGGGCGCTGGATCGCTGGGGCAGCCGGGGGGTATTCGGGGTTGCGGCCATCTTCGGAACGATTGCCTTCTGGGCCGGTGCGAACGCCTCGACAGCCACAGGGTTCACAGTGTTGTCGTCGTTGGGTGGAGGCGTATTCGGAGCTCTGGGCTTCTATCACGTGACGCAAACCGTCGCCGCCCGGGTTGGCGGGCCGTCCCCAACACGTTCCATCACCGCCCTCACGGTTTGGGGAGCCTTCGCAGGAGCGATCTACCTGCCTCTGACCGCTTGGCTGATCGACCTCGTGGGCTGGCGAGACACCCTGACGATCATCACAGCTTCCGCCGGAGCGATGCTTGCGATAGGGGCCGTTTCGGTTGCCACCGACACCGACCCACAACATCGGATTACCTTCCTGTCCGGACTCGGGAAGAGCCTGGCTGTGCCGGGAGCCCGTTGGTTCATGCTGGCGGTGGGACTGGCCGGCATTGCGATATCGGTTCTGGTCGTCTATCAGGTTCCCTTGATGACGGCTGCCGGCCTCACGCTGGCTACAGCATCTTCTATTGCCGGCGCTCGCAGCATCGCCCAACTGCTTGGCCGCCTGCCGCTGGCTCCCATCGTCGGTCGGCTCGGGGCCAACGGTGCCATGCAACTGTCGTTTGTCGCGATCGCGGCAGGATGCCTGATTGTCATCATCGCCGGGTCGGTCGCCATGGGGGTGCTCTTTGCGGTCGTAGCCGGATTCGGGATCGGATCGATGTCGCCGCTGACGGGGATCAACTCGGTCGAGCTGTTCCCGGCTGCGAGATTGGGGGTTGGCCGCGGGACCATTGCAGCTGCCGGAAGCGCCGCTGGAGCGATCGGACCGCTACTCGGCTCAGGGGCGGTTGCGCTTTCTGGATCGCGGAGTGCGGCCGCGGTGGTCGCAGCCGGAGCCGGGTTCGCGGCGGTATGGGCAATGCGGCTCGCCGGTCGCCACGTGGAGACAAGGGTCGGGACGCAGGCGTCCTCATGACCAGGATCTAGCCCTCCGGAGGTGGGAAGCGTCGGCCAAAGCCGAAGGCCTCCTGACTGGGGCCGCTGCTGCGGATCTTCAAGAATCGCTCCTCGGCTTCGTTGACCGTGGGCAAGGTCCCTTTCGGGATCCACCACAGCACAGTTGTGGGCCGTGGGTCAGGTAGGAACCACTTCGACCGCTGCCGGAACATCTCCATGTGCTGCCCGCTGTAAGTGAAGTCGTAGAGGCTGTCCACATCGGCCCAGACCGAGAGCGTGAAAAGGTAATCATCTCGTCCAAAGACCGTGGGACGGTCTCCGCCGCCGTAATCGAACTCTTGGCGCCAGATGAAGCCCGGTGATCGATCCGCCAGCTGGTTGACGGCGTCGAGCTGAGCTTCGAACTCCTCCATCTCGGGACTTCCCAGCGGGTACCGCAGCTCGGCGAGGTTGGATTGAGCCAGCACGAATCGCCTTGCCATTTCGCCTCCTCGATGGCACATGAGGTCCTCGTTCATATCGACACTAGTCGATATATCGACATAGATCAATATGTTGGCAACTCGAACCCGGGTAGTCTGCGGCAGAGCCACCAGGGAGCGGCTTTGACCGACCAGCCGAATCGATCCTCAACCGATCAGGTCAAGCCACCGACATTGCCATTGGCGACGGCGGAGCAACTTGCCGACTCCTTCAAGGCATTGGGAGAGCCCAATCGTCTCCGCCTGCTCAATCTTCTCGCCGAGAATGGCGAGATGTGCGTCTGCGACTTCCCCGAGCAACTCGGAATCAGCCAGCCCACTGTGAGCCATCACCTCAAGGTGCTCACCGAAGCTGGGCTTCTGATCAGAGAGAAGAGGGGAAAGTGGGCGTTCTACGATCTGGCGCCGGATTCGATCGCCGATCTCGCGGCTGTCCTCGCCAATTCTTCTCTGCCGGAGACTGCTCGAAGCAGTTAGGTCCGTTCTAGGGCTCTTCCTCCGGCAACGCTATTTCTTGGTGGGCTTGGGAGGGAGGGAACCGATCCACTCCCAAGACCGATCGAACCAAGTGGCCAGCTCGCCGGGGTCTTCCAACAATTCGCCCGGAACCGATACATATCCGCGCATCACACTTCCGTACTGCATGACGGGCCCGCTCTCGTACTGATCCTGAAACTGCTCACCCAACTCATCCGAGAGTCTGAGCGCCATCATCCCTTCGGATGTGAGAAAGCTGAACATGTGCCCGTTTCGGGAGGTGTAGGGGTTCTTGGCCCCTTTGACCACAGCCTCCGTCTTGGAAGCTTCGACCACGTCGTGATAGCGGGCCAGAGCTTCTTCGGGTCCCGGATAATCATGTCCGCCGGGCACTTTGCCTCCTATCGGTACGAGACCGAACCTAGCCGACGACGAAGGCCCGTCTAGAAAGTGGCGAAACTCTGTCCTATATGGGCTTGCTCGTTCGTAATTAGGGTGAGCGCGGGAAGCACCCGCGCCTGACGCTAGGAGCGCAGATATGAGCCAATACCTGTTGTCCACTTTCGCCGTCGAGGGTGAAGTTCCCGGAGCGCCTGCACCCGAAGAGATGCAGGAATTCATGGCGCGGGTCCTCGCCCTGGAAGCCGAGATGGAAAGCGCCGGAACGTTCGTCTTTGGCGGCCAGCTGCACGGGCCGGATTCGGCGACGGTCATCTCAGGGAGTGGAGGTGAGACGGTGATGACCGACGGTCCTTTCGTCGAGGCCAAGGAACACATCGCCGGGTTTTACATCATCGAGGCCACCGATCTCGACGAAGCCCTCGAGTGGGCCCAGAAAGTGGTCGACGCGATCAGGCACCCGATCGAGGTCCGGCCCTTTGCCGCCACCGGCCGCGTCGCCGACAATATGCCCAGCCCGGATGGCTGACGAGTGACCGGCGCGCCCTCGCCTCGCGGGGCGGTAGCCGACGTGGAGCGGGTCTTCCGCGAGGCCCACGGGCAGGCGGTTGCCACCCTGATAAGGCACTTCGGCGATATCACCATTGCCGAAGACGCTGTCCAGGATGCTTTCGTCGTGGCCAGCGAGAAGTGGAAGTTAGATGGGCTCCCACCCAACCCAGTCGGTTGGATCGTGACTGCGGCGCGCAACCGGGCTATCGACCAGCTACGTCGCGCCGGCAGGGGCCGGGAGTTGGAACGGGAACTCGACACCCAGCGACCTGCAGTGGACATCACAGAGCCCGAGGAGAGCGGACCGGTGGAAGATGACAGGCTCCGTCTGGTATTCACATGCTGTCACCCCTCGATGCGAGTCGAGCACCGGGTTGCCCTCACCCTCCGCCTGCTTGGCGGTTTGAGTGTGCCCGAGATAGCGCGCTCCTTCCTGGTCAGCGAAGCGGCAATGGCAAAGCGATTGGTGCGAGCGAAATACAAGATCAAAGCCGCGGGCATCCCATATCGCGTTCCGGCGGAGCACGATCTGCCGGAAAGGCTTCGCTCGGTTCTCACTGTGGTCTACCTCATCTACAACACAGGAGCGGATGACGAACTCCGCGCCCCCCTCCGAGCGGAGGCGATCCGGCTGGCTCGGTCCCTGGTCGAGTTGATGCCCGACGAGCCCGAGGTGGCAGGTCTTCTCGCATTGCTACTCCTCAACGAGTCGCGAATACCGGCGCGTTTCGTCGACGGCGAGCCCGTTCTCCTCGCCGACCAAGACCGTTCGGTGTGGGACATCGACCTCATCGAGCAAGGGACGGGGCTGGTCAGGGCATGTCTTCGTCGCAACCAGCCCGGACCCTTTCAGATCCAGGCCGCAATACAGGCTGTCCACTGCTCGACACAGCACTTCGAGCACACCGATTGGCCACAGATCGTGGCTCTCTATGACCAACTGCTCTCCATCCTGCCCAACCCGATCGTCTCCTTGAACCGAGCGATTGCGGTCGGCGAGGCGGATGGGCCGGAAGCGGCCATGAAACTTGTTGAGGAGGTTGCCGACGACCTGACCGACTATCACATTCTCCACTCGACCCGAGGGGTGACCCTCGAGAAGCTGGGCCGCGTCGATGAAGCGGAGGCCGCCTTCACACGAGCTATCCAATTGGCTCCCACAGATACAGATCGAAGGCTCATTGAACGAAGGATGCAGCGGCTGGCCACAGGTCGAGATCCCTCAGGTCGCCAATAGGATCTTGCCTATGTCAACGAGTTTCATCCCTGATGACTTCGAGGTCCCCCGTCAGTTCTTTGGGCCAGGGTTCCACCTCGAGCCTCTGGGGCCGGAGCACAACGAGCGCGACCACGAGGCGTGGATGTCGAGCATCGAACACATCCGCTCGTCACCCGGCATGAACTTTCGCAGCTGGCCGGCGCCGATGTCGCTCGAGGAGAACCTTGCCGACATGGAAATGCATGCCCGAGAGTTCGAAGAGCGGAAGTCGTTCACCTACTCGATACTCGACGGCGACGAGGTGATCGGATGCGTCTACATCTATCCCGGCGAGACATCCGACTCTGCGAACGTGCGCTCATGGGTCCGGGAGAGCAGAGCAGCGATGGACACAATCGTCCGGGAGAGCCTGGATGACTGGCTGCGAGAGATGTGGCCTTTCAGCCAAATCGCGTATGCAGTGAGACATTGACTCGCTATGAGAACAGGCCCCCGAAGCCGGGGGCCCGTTCGTGTTCCTGATCTCGCTGACTCAGCCGCCGAAGGCCTCGTCGTACATCGCCTGAAGCTCAGGGGTCGCCTCACCGCTGAGACCGCAATAGTTCACGGTGCCATTCTCGGCGGAGATCAGGTATTCCGACCCGACCTCGAAGTCGATGCCACCGATGAGCGCCTCGAGGCCCTCCGGAGCGAACAGCTCGACGGTTGCCGAGTCACCCCCGGCATACCACTCGTCGACCGAAAGGACGACCGTCTCACCTTCGACAGAGGTAGCGATTCCCGCAAACGCCACCGGGACGTTACGAAGGTGCTCCGCTTCCGGCGCAAGGCAGCTGGCAAAGGCGTCACCGCCCAATGTCAGCTCCATCGGCTCACCAGTGGCCGTCCCACCGCCGAATACGGCATAGCCTCCAATCACCAGGGCCAGGACCGCCGCAATACCGATGAAGTACTGCATCGGCCGGTTCTCCGGCCCTCTCACTGCATGATCCATGATCTTCTCCAATATCTGCTGTGACGACTTGTCCGTCACTGACCTGACTTCGACACCGGAGGACAGTGGATCGATTAGTTGAAGTCGATTTCTCAGTTCTCGATCATCCATCACATCTCACCAACGTGTTGTTCCGGGTTTCCAAGCGGTATGTGTCCAGATGGCTCCCGGTTCTGTCGTTCCAAACTCGAAGAGATCTTTTGTTTGACCCGGCCCAGCTTGAGGCTGACGGCATTTGCCGTGGCGCCGAGGACGACGGCGATCTCGCGAGGCTCGAGTTGCTCCCAGGCCCAGAGGCGGACGAGCTCCCGATCTTCTTCGCCGAGCTCGAGGAGGGCCTGCTCGAGCGCAGGGTCGTCCGATGCCCCACCTGCATCTCCGACGCTACCGCGCCACGGTTCCGCTTCGAGTCTCTCTACGACACGAAGCCGGCGTCCTTCCGACCTTCGGTGATTGCTCAGGACATTACGGGCAACGCCATAGCACCAAGGGAGGGTGTTCTGAGTCGGCACCTCGTCAAGGCGACGCCAAACCACGAGCAGCGTCTCGGAGAGAAGGTCGTCGACCTCGTCAGCCCGGGCGCGACGAAGGAAATACCTCTGTAGGGGCTCGAATACAACGTCAACGACGCTCTCGAACCGCCGGGCGCGGAGATTTGTGGGCAGGGGCACGATCTGAGTCTGTCTATGTCCGGATTCGCGGTGATTCTGTCACCGAACAGGTCTTAGTTCAGACGAGTCCCGTCGTTGCCACTCCAGGCTGGACCGGATCGAGACCAGCTTCCTTGAAGGCAGACGCGACGTCCTGGGCCCGGTCCCCGGTGACCAGGGCAAGAACTGCAGGGCCGGCCCCGGAACGGGCGGCGTGGAGAGCGCCCGAGCTCCTTGCCAAGGCGACGATCCGCTCCACTTCTGGAGACATCCCTGCTCTGGCCAGTTCGTGGATCTCATCGCCGTGCGCTGCGGCCAGAAGCTCAGGATCAGCAGTTATCAGGCCGGCAGTCAGGGCCGAAACTCGGGCGAGGCTTCGAATCGTTGCTGCTCTGGAATAGCTGCTCGGGAGGGCGGACCGGGCCTTCTTCGTCGACAACGTGCTCGAGGGAACGGCGATCACGGGCTGAAGCGAAGGATGAACAGGCAATCGTCTCGGAGGGCCTTCGGCAGGAACGAGCACGAGGCCGCCATATACCGCCGCCGCCACGTTGTCGTCGTGGCCCTCGAGGTCTGCCGCCACCCTGAAGACGTGGTCGGGCGATGGCTCGTTGCCTCTCGCCCGCAACGCTGCTGCTGCACCGGCCGTGAAAGCTGCCGAAGACGATCCGAGCCCTTTGCCGATCGGGATCGAGTTGTCGACGATGAGCCGCAAAGGGCTGTCGTCGCCTACCGCGATTCGTGCTGCGATCAAAACAGCGTCCGACTCGGATTGGTCAGGCTTGTGCTCGCCGACGTGTTGCACCGACCACTCGTCAGCCGGGGCGGCCGTCACCCGGCACCGAATCTCCAAAGCCAGCGCCATTGCGTCGAATGCAGGGCCGAGATTGGCGCTGCTCGCAGGCGCGGACGCCGTCGCTTCTGAGATCATGGTTGGAGCCTATTCGCCGTTAGCGTTCTACCCGTGTCCGAGCTCCTGGGAATCGACGACCTGCTCCCCGAATTGATCATCGGCCTGGGACTGGCCCTGCTCATCGGTAACGGCCTGGCCTGGTGGAAGAACCGACGTGGGGAGACCCCCGAAGGTGTTGAAGAGGCCACCTACCGCCCCGGTCGTGTGGCATTCCTCATGGTCGTGGGTGTCCTCATGACCGTCTGGGGGGTTGTCAGCCTGGTGAGCTGACCTGTGGTTTGACGCCAATCCTTTGTTACGATTGGAGTCTTCGCGGGTGTAGTTCAATGGTAGAACTTCAGCTTCCCAAGCTGACGGCGAGGGTTCGATTCCCTTCACCCGCTCCAGAGGCAAGTCCAGGGCGTTTTCCAAGTCGTGTCAGGGGGTATTGAGCGCACATGAGCCTCCTCACCGCTACGACCAAAGGAACATTCGGGCTGATCCGCAGGTTGCCCCCGCTTCTGGCGGCCTCCACCGTTGGCTGGCTCGCATATTCGGCGATACGTGACCGGGACGAGCCCCCACTGCCCGACCCCTTTGCGTCCCGGCCAAACCGACTCGTGACCTTGGAGGCCGGTGAATTGGTCGTACACGAGACGCAGGTCCACACCGATCGCAGCGATACAACTCCTGTTGTCCTGATCCACTCGGTCAATGCCGCAGCTTCTTCGTACGAAATGGCCCCCCTCTTTCAGAGACTGGAGCGCGATCGGTTCGTTGTCTCGGTGGATCTGCCCGGTTTTGGTCACTCAGACCGCTCCGACAGGCAGTACTCCCCGGAATTGATGGCAGATGCGATCGCCGCAGTTCTCGACACGTTCGACGAGCCTGTTCACTTGATCACCCTCTCGTTGAGCGGCGAGTTTGCCGCCCGCGCCGCCCGTATCCGACCCGATCGGGTCGCCTCGCTCACGATGATCTCTCCCACCGGCATGGGGTCAGGGAGCATGGTCGAGCCCCGGTCTTCGGGATGGTTCGAAACCATCACTGAGAACAGTCTCGTGGGTCAGGGATTGTTCGATCTACTCGCATCGGACTGGTCGATTCGTTACTTCCTCTCCCGGTCGTTTGCGACGACGGTAGACCCGGGCCTGGCGGCATTTGCCGGCCTCACGGCACGACAGCCCGACGCCCGTCAT